>PMJE01000528.1 GCA_003157315.1 Myxococcales bacterium
ATGACGAGCATCGCGACCGTGGCCGGCCTCTTTCCCCTGACCTTGGTCACTGGCCCGGGCGCAGTGGCGCGCAACTCGATTGGCATTGTGCTGGTGGGCGGAATGTCGATTGGCACGCTCTTCACCCTGTTTGCCGTGCCGTCGATCTACGTACTGCTCGCCCGCGACCACCGCCAGGCGCACGAAAAGGATCTCGAAGCCGAGAGGGCGTCACAGGCGGCGGCCATCCCGAGAGTGGGGAGCCCCGAGTTGGCGGCGTGAGGACGAGGGGCGATCTATTATCGCCTACCACGGGCCAAACCTGACACAAGTGCAGCATCGAGAGAATTGTCGCAACCGGTTGGGAGAAGTTGCGCGAAAAGTATTCTCGGACGAAGCATGAACCAGGGTAGTATTCGCCGAGATCCGATGTCATCGCTTCGCGTCTTGGCGCGGCCCGTNNCGGTCGAGGCTGCGCCCCGGCGAGCGAAGAGCCATGCCAAGGCAAAGGCCAAAGCCTCGTCGCGGGCGCACACTAGCGCTGCGGCCAGGGGCAAGTCCAAGGCCGAGGTGGAGGAGGAAGCTGCCGCCGGGGGCAAGATCGCGGTCTTCGCCTTCGAAGGGGCGGACACCTATTCTGTGCGCGGTCATGTGATCAAGGCACTCACCGACAGGGGGATCAAGGTCGAAGCTGCTCTGCCTCCGGTGGACACCACCGAGCAGTACCGCGATATGGGAGCGGTGATGGAGCTGGCCGCCTATGTCCATGGCCACGTCAAGGAATTGCCCGCGGATCATGCCGTCGCCACCATAGTGATTCGCAGCGGCGTCACCGGCAAGAAGCTCACCACGGCCACGTTCACCGGATACCGGCGCGGCCTGCCCGAGGACGTAGAGGAAAAACTCTGGGAGCGACTCGGGGCTACATTCGCACGCGCCTGCGTGGAGGCCACCAAGCCCCGCCCGCACCACAACCAGCCCATGCGCATCGAGGCGGGAACGCCGCTCTGATCCTCACACACTTGGGCAGTCAAAACGGGTACTAGCGCCGTCACCTGCGGCTGGGGTTCGTCGCTGGCTGGGAGTCAGACTCAAGCGCCACGGTGAGCGCGAGGTCGATTGCTCGGTCGTAGCGGATCGCACGGGAAGCAGGCAAGAAGCCCGGCTTGCGCAAGTCGACCGCGTGCACGGCCAGATCTCTGCGCACGTGCAGGCGCACCGGTGTGGGTGATGGGAGTTTCGCGCCGTCGAGCACGACCTCAGCGCCGGCGGGCTGCGACTCGATGAGCAGGGTTGCCGGCTGAAACCACACCGCGGCCACACGAAGCGGCACCACCACCAGGTGAACCAGCACCGCGGCCGCGGCAAGCACGACGAAGAGCACGACCAGGACCGGCGCCCAGAGCCCACGCCGCCGGGTCGCTGGCGTGAGAGCCGGGGTCTGCCCCGCAGCTGCCACGCCAAAGGGAGTCGGCAGGGTGGGACGCGGGTTGATCATCTGAGGAGGGGCAACCAACACGGTACTTTGCACAGGGGACAGAGAGGGTCGGGGCGACTGGCCCGCCGAGGCTGCTCCGCCGGCCGGCCTCTGCGCGGCGCCAGCCCCAGCACGCCCGCCGACCTCGGCTCGCAAGGGAATCGCAGACCCGGGCGCGGTCTCGTCGGCCCACAGATCGGGTGCCAGCCGAATCACTTTTGATGCCGGCCGAGGCTTGCTTGGGCTACCGGACGGCAAGAGCGTGCGCAGCAATAGCTTCAACTCGGTGGCCTCGCCGGATGGTGGGCGCGGGACCAGCTCCAGCGCCGCGCGACAGGCGTCGGCAAAGACCCGGGCATCGGGAAAGCGGTCGCGCGGATCCGGCGCCAGCGAATTGGCGATGAGTCGCGCCAACGCCGGCGGCAGATTCGGCCGGCGCTGCTGGGGCGAAAAAACCAGGCCCGAGGCCACCTGGCGCCAGGTTTCGGCTTGGTTCGATGAATCGCGCAGCCGATACCCGGTGAGAAGCTCGAACAGCACCGCTCCCAACGAGTAGATATCACTACGCCGGTCAAGCGCTGCGCCGCGCGCCTGTTCCGGCGACATATACGCCAGGTTGCCCTTGAGCGATGCCACCAGCGAGTCGTCGGTACGCCGCTTGGCCGCGCCAAAGTCGGACAGTTTCACCTCGCCGGCATAGGAGAGCAGCACGTTGTCAGGGGAGATATCTCGATGGACCAAGCCGGTGGGCCGGCCATCCGGCCCGCGCAGCTCATGTGCAAAATGCACGCCCTCGCACAACTCGCCCAGGATGTAGAGAGCAAGCGCGTCGTCCAGGCGTTTGGGCAAGCCGTCCGGGCTGGATGATTTGCGCAGCACCGCGAGCAGCTCGCCCAGGTCGCGGCCGTCCACGTACTCGAGGACGATGAAATGTTCGCCCTCGGGTGTCACGCCGAGATCGTGAATCTGCACGATGTTCTTGTGCGACAGCGAGGAGTGGATGCGCGCCTCGGTGAGCAGCATGCGAACGAAGCGCTCGTCGGCTGCCAGGTGTGGCAGGATGCGCTTTATTGCCACCGGCTTTTCGAATCCCTCTTCGCCCAGCGCTCGGCCCATGTAGAGCTCCGCCATGTCGCCGACGGCGAAGCGTTCGAAGAGCTCGTATTGTCCGAATCTCATCGCTGTCAGGTCCGCGCTAGCAACCCAGATCCCCATAATACTCGCGCACGGGTTCGCTGGGTTACACGAAACCTAGATGATAGCCTCGCAGACATGGCTGCCGATTTCACCGTTGTCCGCGCCTTGGCCCAGCGTGCCGTCGACGACGGCGTGACTCCGGGTCTGGTGCTGGGCCTCGCCCAAGGCGGGCAGGTGCGGTTTCTTGCTGCATTTGGCCATCGACAAATCGTCCCCGACGTCGACGGGATCACGACCGACGTGGTCTACGATCTGGCCTCCCTGACCAAGGCCGTGGTGACCAGCCTGCTGGTCATGCGCGGGGTCGCCGGCGGGATCTGGGTTTTGGATGACCCGCTCGGCAAGCACCTGCCGGCCTTGGCAGCCCGGCCCGAGGCAACCCTGCGGCGGGCGCTGGCCCATGCCGCCGGCTTTGCCGCCCATCGCCCCTTCTTTGAGCAGGTCATCAACCAAGGCGTGGCCCCGGTAGACGGCCGAGAGCGCATCATCGCGCTGGCCGCGGCCGAGCCTTTGGCCTACCAGGCAGGGACGCGGTCGCTCTACTCGGACCTGGGCTTCATTCTGTTGGGCGATTTGGTTGAGCGCGGCCTGGGCTCCCGACTGGATGCGCTGGCCGAGCGGTTTCTTTTCGCACCGCTCGGGTTGCAGGCCACAGGTTTTGCCGGCTCGGCAGTGCTTTCCGATCGCAAACTGGCGCCCACCGAGCGTTGTCCGGTGCGCGGACGCGTGCTTTGCGGCGAGGTGCACGACCTCAACGCCTTTTCCATGGGCGGGGTGGCAGGTCACGCCGGGCTTTTCGCGGACGCTGCGGATCTGCTTGGGCTGGCCAACGCCCTGTGCGCTGCCTGGCGCGGTGCTGGGCCGGCAGGAGGCGCGCCGCTTGTCCCGGCCGAGGTGCTGCGTCTGTTCTGGCGGCCGGCCGGGATCCCGGGATCGACCTGGCGTCTCGGCTGGGACGGTCCGGCGGCCACCGGATCTCTCGCCGGCGATCGCCTGTCTCGCCAGGCGGTGGGCCACCNNCTCGCTCTGGATCGACCCTGAGCGCGAAACCTGCATCGTGTTGCTCACGAATTTCGTCCATCCGACGGTGCACAAAGACCCGCGTTTCCGGGCCCTGCGTCCGGCGCTGCACGACGCCGCCCTGGACGCAATCGGGTATCGCGCGGGAGTTACCTAGTTCTCACAGAGGCACAGAGGGCACGGAGATCGGATGAAAAGAAGGAATCTGGATTGCGCTGTGCCCAACCCTTCCCTCACTCCTCCGCCTCTGCGATCTCTGTGCCTCTGTGTGAACTAGGTAGCTTCAGCCCGAGTTAGGTACAATACCTGCGTGAAGATCGCACTCGGCCAAATCAACCCCACCGTGGGTGACTTCGACGGAAACCTACGCTTGGCCGAGGAGGCTCTGGCCGCGGCCGAGGAGGCGGGCGCCGATCTCTTGCTGCTTCCCGAGTTGGCGCTCTCGGGCTATCCGCCGCGCGATCTGCTGGAGCGCGCCGCCTTCGTGCAGGCGGGCATGCGCAGCCTTGACCGCCTAGTGGCTCGTGTGGGCAACGGACGCGGGCCTGCCGGCAAGTCGGCGGCGGTGATCGTCGGTTTTCCGGAACGGCTGCCCGAGTCGCCGGTGGGCCGCCGGATTGCCAACTCCGCGGCGCTCATCCATCAGGGCCGCATCGTCTCGGTCCAGCGCAAGTCGCTGCTGCCGACCTACGACGTCTTCGATGAATGGCGCTATTTCGAGCCGGCCCAGGCCGTGACACCGGTGGAATTCGCGGGCCGTCGCCTGGGCATCTCGATCTGCGAGGATATGTGGAACGACGGCGATTTCTGGCCACGGCGCCTGTATCGCGAGGATCCCATCGAGAAGCTGGTGGCCGCAGGCGCCGACCTGCTCATCAATATTGCGGCCTCACCCTACACCATGGAAAAGCGTCACNNCCCTTGCTGTTCGTCAATCAGGTCGGCGGTCAGGATGATCTGCTCTTCGACGGATCCAGTTTGGCGTTGGACGCGCGCGGCGAGGTGATCGCGCGCGCGGCTGAGCACGCGACCGATCTGATTGTCGTCGATCTGGACGCGGGTCGCGGTACGGTAAGGCCGTGGGTGGAATCCGACGCGCGCTCGGCGCTGGAAGCCTTGGTGCTGGGCACGCGCGACTATGCTCGGCGTTGCCACTTCTCGGGCGCGCTGGTCGGGCTTTCGGGCGGCATCGACTCGGCGGTGGTGGCTGCTCTGGCCGCGCGCGCCCTGGGGCCGGCCAACGTGCTCGGC
>PMJE01000328.1 GCA_003157315.1 Myxococcales bacterium
CCCTCCCAGGGTTCCCATGTGAATAGACCAGGCGAAGCGCTCCCCATTCACCTTCATCGGCGCGCGCATCCAGGGTGAAGCCGACATCGCAAAAGACCGCGAGCAGCGGCTCCACCTGTTCCAGCAGCAGGCCCGATAGGATAATCACGCCGTTTTCGGCTAGCCGGGACGGGAACTCGGGCGCAAGCCCGGTCAGGACATCGGCCTGGATGTTGGCCATGACCAGGTCGAAGCGGCCCGCCACCCCAGCGAGGGTATCGGTTCGCACCTCGAAGCTGACGACATGGTTGCGCTGCAGGTTTTCTTTCGCGCAAATACTCGCCTGAGGATCATTGTCCACCGCGAGGCCAGAGGCCAGCGGCCACAGGCGTGCTGCCACCATGGACAGGATTCCGGATCCACATCCCAGGTCGAGTATGCGGTTCGGACTAGCGCGCTCTTCACGCAGCCCTTCGGCCAGTGCGATCACCAGCCGAGTCGACGGATGCGCCCCGGTGCCGAAGGCCATCCCAGGGTCGAGATCGATGACGAACTCGCCCGCAGGCGCTTGACCCGCGTCCCAGCTCGGCCGCACCGTGAAGCGCCGGCCGACACGGGTGGCGCGGAAGAATTGCTTCCAAACGTCCCGCCACTCGTCTTCGTGCGCCTCGCGCTTGCGAATGGTCACGGGATCGACGGCGGTTCCGGCGGCGCGCGCGGCGGCCAGTGCCTGGTCTACGGCGCCGAGCAGCGACTGAGATTGGTCGGGCTGACACAAGGCCACCACGCAGGTGCGACCTGCCTCCGCCGACAACAGAGTCTCTGCGTCGCGCATCTCCACGCCGCCGGTGATCGGCGCCACGGCGGCAGCGACCAGCTCAGCCGCGTCGGCGTGGGTCTCGATTTGGACCTCGATCCATTCTTGCATGGTTGCACCAACACCCGCGCCCGCGGGTATGCACGCATGGGAATATCAGGAGGGCCGGCAGCCTGCTAGCGCACAACGCGCCGCTTGGCCTCGCGTCGCCGCCGCTTGCGCGCCTCGCGGATCTTGCGCTTGCGCTTGACCGAGGGCTTCTCGTGGTAGCGGCGGCGCTTGATCTCCTGGAGGATGCCTTCTTTCGACATCTTTTGTTTCAGGATCTTCATCGCCTTCTCGATGGAATCCCGAACTTCGACTTCCAAGGGGCGTCCGAGCAGTGTCTCCAAGCAGTTTCTCCAGGGTCCGATTTCAGAGGGGAGTGGAGATTAAGCACTCTGTGAGCCTGCGGTCAAGGATCCGTGTGAGGTCAACACGTTGCATCTATATATTTGTATTGAGCATGACTAAAAAAACTCTTTACACTGCGCGAAGTGAGTTGTATCAAAAGCAATGCGCGGAGGTTGCGAGAGAGCTTCGTGCCACGGACCGGGCGATCTGAAAAGCCAGAAGGAGATACGCTATGATGGGGGCTAAGGTATTTACGGCAACGAAGGCCAAAGACCGAGATGAGCTGGGAGAAGTGCTCACTCGGTGGATCCACGACAATCCCAAGGCGCGCATTATCGACAAGGTAGTGACGCAGAGTTCAGACCGTGAATTCCACTGCCTGAGCATCACGATCTTCTACGAGATGCAACCTTAGCACTCCTGTGTTGGATTCTCCCGTCGCCGTCGCTGCTGCGGGTCCCGTCCGCTTCCTCGCTTCTCAGTCAGATACGTTAAGTATCTTCCCTCGGCTCTCGTCGCGGCCGGGCTGCCTCGCGACGCGACTGCCCGGTCCGAATCCAACACAGTAGTGCAAAGGCGCGCCGCTCGCGCTGGGCCAGCCGGCTGGCTAGTAACCCTGAGAGGGTTCGTTTTGCCCTGCTGTCTCACACCCGCCGCCACCTCCCCGCTAGCTTCCCCCTTCGGGGACTTCGGGACCTGCACCTCTCCCACCACACCCGCTCGCTACGCTCGCGCGCTCGCGCGCGGCCTTGCCAAACCCTTCCACGCGAGTAGCAACGGGCGCTCGTGTTCGTGCAATAATCCGCGCGATGCGTATTGGTTTTCTCGTTAGGCGCGGCAACTCCGATGGGCTGAGCTTGGCCACCACACTTGCTGATGGGCTGCGCCGCAGCGGAATCACAGCCATTTTTGTCGACGACGACGGCGAAGCCCCTCCGTCGGGCTTCCCCAGCGGGCCCGGCTCTGAGGTGGCCAGCACCGCTGATATCCTAGTTGCGCTGGGTGGCGACGGAACATTTCTGCACGGCGCAGATCTGGTTGGTGAACACGATGTCCCTCTGCTTGGCCTGAACTTGGGCAGCCTAGGGTTTCTCACGCCATACGCCACGTCCGAGGCCGGAGCTGCGCTTGTCGACGCCGTGGAAGGACGCCTGGGCATCGAGGAGAGGATGCGGCTGCACGTGACCCTGCGCAGCGGTGGCGGGAAGGCCGAGAGCCACAGCGCGCTCAACGAAGCGGTCATCACGCAACGGAATCTAGCTCGTTTGATGGACCTGGCTGCGTCTCTCGACGGAGACACCATCGCGACCTACAAGGCCGACGGGCTCATCCTTTCCACGCCCACGGGGTCAACCGCCTACAACCTGTCAGCTGGTGGCCCTATCCTCACGCCCGATCTCGAGGCCATTGTCCTGACTCCGATCTGTCCTCATACGCTTACCAACCGTCCTCTGGTGGTTCGTGCCGACAGGGTGCTGTCGGTCACCAACGTGTCGCTCGACCACGCCGTCCTGACGGTAGACGGCTTGTGGACCCGAGAGGTTAAGCCCGGGGACCTGGTCGAGGTACGCAAGGCGGCGCGGCCCCTGCGCGTATTCCGACCACGCAGCTCGTTCTTCGGCATTCTGCGCCAGAAGCTGTCTTGGGGAGAACGAAAGGCATGAGGCGCGCAACCAGCGAGACCCAGTTGCCGAAACTCTAGTCATGCTGAACCTGCTGCGAGTATCTGGCTTCGCCCTCATCGACGAGGTCGAAGTCCCTCTGGGACCGGGCCTGACGGTCATCACCGGAGAAACTGGGGCTGGCAAGAGTATCCTGGTCGAGGCGCTGGGCCTGCTGCGCGGGGGCCGCGCCAGCGCCGAGATGATTCGTGCGGGGTGCGAGGAGGCGCGGGTTGAGGCGGTGTTTGAACTGCCGGCCGGATGGGAGGTGCGCCAGCGCTTGCTCGCCGAGGGGCGGGCCGTGGAGGAAGGGCTGGTGGTCCGGCGCGCGGTCGCACGCTCTGGCCGGGGCCGCATTCACTTGGGCGGCAGCCTGGCGAGTGCTGCCGATCTGGCCACCAGCGTGGGCAAGCTCGTCGACATAACATCACAGCACGACCAGCACCTGCTCACGGATCCCGACAGCCAGCTCGCGATCCTGGACGCGTTTGCCGGAAACGGCGCAGCGCTAGTTGAGGCGCGCGAGGCGTACCAGGCACTAGCCGACGCGCGCGCCGAGATCGACAGGTTCGATGCGGATGTGCGCGCGCGCGCCGAGCGCGAGGATCTCTTGCGCTTTCAACTCTCCGAGCTCGAGCAGGCGGAGTTGCAGCCTGGCGAGGATGAAGCCTTGCGGGCCGAGCGCGAACGCACCAAGGGCGCGGAGAAGTTCCTGGCTGCCTGCACGCGCGGCGAGGAAGTCCTGTACTCCTCGGATGATGCGGTCTCGGGCCGCATTGCGGGCGTGGTGCGCGAGATCGCGGCCCTGGCACAGCTCGATCCGGCGCTTGTACCGGTGGTGGAAACCCTTCGTTCCGCCCAGGCGCAGGTGGAGGATTCGGCCGGCGAACTGGGGCGCTATGCGAGCGGCATTCGCTTCGACCCAGAACGGTTGACCGAAATCGAGGAGCGCCTCTTTCTCATCGGTCGACTGATCCGCAAGCACGGCGGCTCAGTCGCGGCAGCCATTGAGCGGCGTGAGGCGATCAGCCGGGAGCTGGCCGCGCTGGGTTCTTTCGAGGAAGGGTTGGCGGCGCGCAAGACGGCGGTGGAGGCGGCCATCCAGCGAATGATGGCCTTGTGTGAGCAAATCTCGGAGCAGCGGCGCAAGGCCGCGCGTGTCCTGGGCCGGCGTATGGACGAGACCCTGCGCGACCTAGGATTGGCCGGGGCGCGGGTGCCCATCGTGGTCGAAGATCGCGACGAGCCTGGCCCGCGTGGCAAGGATCGGGTGCGTTTTCTTTTCGCTCCCAACCGGGGCGAGGAACCGCGGCCGCTCGACCTGATTGCCTCAGGTGGCGAGCTGTCGCGCGTGATGCTTGCGGTGAAACAAGCCCTGGCCAAAGAGGACGAAGCGCTGACCTATGTCTTTGACGAGGTCGATGCAGGCGTAGGCGGTGGCACGGCGGAGGTGATTGGTCGCAAGCTCAAGTCGACCGCGGCGCATCGCCAAGTTCTGGTCGTGACCCATTTGCCGCAGATCGCTGCTTTTGCCGATCACCACATCAAGGTGACCAAGGAACCTAGCAAGGGGCGCACCACGATCCGCGTGGCAGTCTTGACCGGCGCCGAGCGCGCCCTCGAGATCGCCCGCATGTTGGGCGGCGCCAGCCCTTCGCCCGAGGCCACAGCTCACGCAGACGAGATGCTGAGACGCGCCAGAAGTTAGCTAGTTCACACAGAGAGACGTAGGCCACCGAGTAGGATGAGAAACGGAAGGGGTTGGATCTGCGCAGTCCAATCCTCCCTTTTCTCCTTTTCCGCCCTCACCTCTGTGCCCTCTGCGTTGAATAACTAGCCAAAGATCATGATGAAGTTGACGGATTGCCGTCGGTGTGATGGTTTTATGGGGTGGCCCGTTCGTTAGTCCCCAAACGAAGAAAGCGGCGGTCGTCGCATGTCCGCAGTTCCCTGGGCCTAGGTACGCTGCTGATCGCCCTCACCGGGGTGAACGTCTACTTCTTCTTTTTTCGCGCCGACACGGCGGTGCGCAAGCTGATGCAGCCCGTGTCTACGGAACAGACACTCGGCGAAAACCGGAATGACCTTGCCAACGAGTCGATTCCGCGATCGCTTCTCGGCGCCTCGTGGAAGGGGAAAGAGCAGGTAGGTGCTGGGACGCAGACCTCGGCTGCGGGATCGGATCGACCGGGTCCGGCGTCCGGGCTGCGTGCCGGCAACGGAGACAGCGATGGGCACATGGTGGAAGGCGAGTTCGGGCCCTCGGACACGCTCAGCACCGTGCTAGCCAAGGAGAGTTTCGCGTCTGCGGCGGGCGCGGTGACGCGGGCTCTCTCCAAACTGGTCGACCCCAAGTTGATTCGCCCAGGTGAGCGCTACGCGGTCACCCGCGATGACGAGGGAACGGTGACGGCCTTTGAATACGCACCTACCCCAGTGCTCCGCTACGTCGTCGCGCAAAAGCCCGACGGCATCTGGCAGGCGCGCAAGGAGGAGAAGCCGCTCTTGGTGAAGACCGCCGATGTTTCGGGGACGATTGAATCGTCGCTGTACGAATCGGTTTCCAAGGCGGGTGAGTCAGGCGCCCTGGCAAGCTTGCTGGTCGACTTGTTCGCTTGGGATATCAACTTCTACATCGACACCCACCCTGGCGATCACTGGAAAGTCGTGGTGGAAAAGCAGTATCTGGGAGGTCAGTTCTTCAAGTATGGCAGCTTGCTGGCCGCAGAGTACGGCGGCAAGGCTGGCACCTTCCGCGGGTTCTACTGGAATCCTTCAGGTCAGCGCGGTCGCGGGCACTACTACGATGAAAAGGGCCAGGCTCTGGCCAAGAGCATGCTCAAGACTCCCCTGCGCTTCGTGCGCATCAGTTCGAAGTTCGACCGCCACCGGTTTCACCCCATCTTGCACCGTATGAAAGCCCACCTGGGCATCGACTATGCCGCGCCGGTGGGAACGCCAGTATGGGCGACCGCAGGCGGCAAGGTGGTTGACGTCGGCATGAAGCCGGGCTCAGGAAACACGGTAGTGATCAACCACGGTAGCGGCTTGCAGACGCGCTACTATCATCTGTCCCGCTTTGCCAAGGGACTGAAGCCGGGCAAGCAGGTTCAGCAGAAAGAGGTCATCGGATACGTGGGAACCACTGGGCTGTCCACCGGTCCGCACTTGCACTTCAGCGTCACCAAGGCTGGGGTGTTCATCGATCCCAGCAAGCTCACCATCTCGCGCGAGCCGCCGGTGGCCAACCGGCCGGCTTTTCTGGAGGCCGTCCGCCCCCGCCTTGCGGCCTTGCGTGTTCTGCCGCCCGCCGTCGCCAAGAACTGAGTATACTGGGGCAATGGTTCGTGTTCTGCTTGGCCTCATAAAGGGCGGCATCGTAGGGGCCGCCGTTGGGATTGCAGCCTCGCGTGTCGGCCTGGGCGCGGGCGCCACGGCGTGGCTGGTCTACGGCGTCGTGGGGTTTCTGGTGGGCCTGGTGTGCGGCAAGCCACCGTGGCGGCAGGAAACCATTTGGACATCCATCGTCAAGGGCGTGATTGGGCTAGCTGTGTGTATGGGCCTCTTCTGGGTCGCTCGCAAGGTGTTCGGGGGGATGCAGGCGCCAGCGCAGCTTCTGGCACCACTGGGCGTCACGCACGGGCAAGCAATCGTCACGGTGCCGGCCTTGCTGGGTCCCCTCATCGGAATCGTGTACGGTGTGTTCGTCGAGGTGGATGACGGTGGCAAGTCGGCACCGGCGGGCAAGAGTCAGGCCAAGCCCGAGAAGCAAGGCTGATCTCGGAAGAGGAGGCGCTCAGGCGTGGTGAGGGCCGGCCAGCGGGTCCTTGACTTGCTCTGACTCCTCGTCCTCTCCATCGAAGGCGCCCAGCTCACGCAGAACTTCCTCTTCCTGCACCGGCGCAGCTTCGGGTGCCGGGGTATGGAGTTCGCTGCGCTCCTGGGCGCGCCGCCGACGAAAGAAGATCACCTCTTCTGCCAAGCCCAGCACGACGTAGGCGAGCACGAGGAATAGGAAGATGAGCGCCTTCTCCAGGCCAGCCATGACGATGGCCGCGCATGCACCAACTACCAGAAGGAGAATCCCGACCGTCTTGAGGTTGAGGCGCAGCTCCTTGAACGAGCGAAAACGCACACGCGACACCATGAGGGCGGAGAGAACCAGCACGATGAGCGCGGTCGAGCCCTCGCTGACGAGTTGGTACGAGCCGGCGTTGTGGCTGACGATGACCATGAAGACCAGCACGCTGGCCGCGGCGGGAATGGGGAGGCCGAGCATGAACTTACCAGGCTTGACCTTGCCGGAAGCATGGTCGCGTCGGGAAAGGACGTTGAAACGGGCGAGCCGCATGGCCCCGGCACACACGTAGAGCCCGGCCATGAAGATGCCCAGCAGGCCGAAGTGGTTGAGGCCCCACTTGTACATTAGGAGAGCCGGCGCAGCGCCGAAGGCGATGACGTCAGCCAGTGAGTCGAGGTCGCGGCCGAGGTCGGTCTGCGTCTTGGTCAGGCGCGCTACCCGTCCGTCGAAGGTGTCGAAAAGCAACCCGAAACAGATGGCCAGGGCTGCCAGATACAGGTTGGCCTCATTGTCACCTGAGGCGGACAGGGCCAGCGACGTAAATCCGCTCAGAACGCAGGACAGCGTAAAAAGGTTCGGAAGGACGTAGTAGGTCTTCCGGAAATCCACAAACCGAGGATACCATGCGGTCGTGCGTTTCTTGCGATCCTTGCTCACGATTCCCTTCTTGGCGATTGCGACCATCGTCGGCAGCCTGATGGGGCTGCTGATGCGCCTGCGCGACCCCAGCGGCGACTGGACGCTCGATGTGACGCGCTGGTGGTCAGCGTGGGTGACCCG
>PMJE01000212.1:0-4220 GCA_003157315.1 Myxococcales bacterium
CGACTTCTTCATATATGACACCACGGGAGCCTTGCTACAGGTACGCAGCGGGGCCCTTCAATTGTACAATGGCGTCTTCTACTGGTATGGCAGCCCCCCTCCAGCTACCGACCAGGTCGCCTACACGTCTACCGACCTGGTCCATTGGACCTACAAGGGCGTTATCATCAAGCTGCCCAAGGACGCCAACCGAATGGATGTGCTTTACAACGACACGACCAAGAAGTACGTGATGTTCCTGAAGTACATTGGCAACGCTGCCTACCTGGGAATATGTACCGCGGACGACCCTGCAGGACCATTCACGTTTGTTAGCCAGACGGAGGTGGACAACAATTTCATCGGAGATATGTCGGCGTGGAAGGATGACGACGGGAAAGCGTACCTGGCCTATGTTTGGGACCAAACCGGTCCCAATCGACAACATGGCATATACCGAATGTCGGCGGACTACTTGACTCTGGATACGCGAATGTACCTATTCGACGTGCCTAGTCGTGAGGCGCCGCACATGTTCAAGCGCAACGGTACCTACTACTATGGGGTTTCCGAAACCAACGGGATCGATCCATCACCCACTCGGTACTACACCGCAACCAACTTGACTGGCCCTTGGTCTGGTGAAACCATGCTCGTGACGCCCGGTTCGTCCACGACCTACGAAACCCAGTGCGATTTCGTTTTCCCGTTCACGGGCACGCAAGGGACCGTTTACATGTTGGACGCTGATCGTTGGAAGCCAAGTGGGAATTTTGAGGGCAACTATCTGTGGCTGCCCTATGATTTCAGCGCCACTGGTGCCCCAACCGCGAATTACTACCAGGATTGGGATTTGAATCCGGCGGCCGGCACCTGGAGGACCTTCGATCGTTCGACCCGCGACCTGGCACTTGGCAAGACGGCTACCGCCTCCTCGGAGACTAGCGCGAACCCCGCCGCGAGTGTAACCAAGGCCACGACCTATCAGAACTACACAGCCACGCGATGGGAGAGCACGGCGAGCGACCCGCAGTGGATCATGGTTGACCTCGGCTCTGCCGTGGAAATCGACCGGGTTATTCTCAAGTGGTACACCGACTATGCCAAGGCATTCAAGATCCAGGTGTCGACCGATTCCACAACGTGGACAGATGTTTTCAGCACGACCGTCGGAGCATCGTATTCAGTCACCGACGAGAAGTTTGCCAAGACCACCGCTCGGTACGTGCGAATGAACGGCACGCAAAGGGGCAATACAAACGGATACTCGTTGTTTGCCTTCATGGTTCTCGATGACTAGTGAGTGACCAAGCGGCAGGGCAGACGCTCGCTCCTGTGACGAGATTCATGAACTCTGTCTCGAGAACAAGTCTTCTGCATCCACTTGCGAGAGACCACATGAACACCATTCGGAAGGCAAATTCGCTTGCTTTGGCGCTGTTGGTCAGCGCGCTACTGGCCGCTGGCTGCGGTGGCAGCAAGGCGGCGGGCGTTTCCACTGAGGCAGGGGTTGAGGGCGGTGGGGGTGGCGCGTCCAGCAGCGGAGTGGGTGGACAGACATCCGCCGGCGGAGACACTGCTGGCTCGGCGGCGGGAGGTAGCAGCGGCGGCTCTGCAAACTCCGGTGGGCTTGCCAGCGGAGGAGCCAGTGGCAGCGGCGGAAGTGGCGGCCAGAGCGGCGGCGCATTCGGCGGGAACATTCAAAGCGGGGGAAGGACGAGTACCGGCGGCAGTATCAGGTCAGGCGGCACTTTCGCTACCGGCGGGGCCACAGTTTCCGGCGGAACCATCGCGAACGGTGGAACCACCGTTGCAGGGGCAACGACCGTTGCCGGTGGAAGCAGCGCCACCGGCGGAACAGCCACTTCCGGTGGAATCATCGCGACGGGTGGGGCCACCGTTGCCGGTGGCAATACCGCCCGAGGGGGCTCAACTGCCACTGGTGGCACCACTGCGCGTGGCGGCTCGACCGCTTCCGGTGGCAGCATCACTACGGGCGGCAGTACTGCCGACGGCGGGGTGGCAACGACGGGCTGGGTGACCGTACACAACGACTTCTTCTGGTATGACGATAGCGGGGCGGCGATCGAGACGCGCGCTGGCTGCCTTCGCAAGTTCGGCGATACCTACTACTGGTATGGCCTTTTCGCCTGGCAGGACCCCAAGGCTTGGAACGATCAGACTTGCTATGCGTCCACAGATCTCGTCCATTGGACCAACAAGGGCATTGCGCTTCACGTGGATGCCGGTGCCAACCGGATGGACGTGCTCTACAACGACACAACCAAGAAATACGTCATGTTTCTCAAGTACGGCGGAGACGCAGCTTCTGTTGGATTCGCCACGGCTTCCACTCCCGAGGGACCATACACCCTGTTAAGCGAAACTCAGGTGGATGGCGCCAACATCGGAGACATGTCGGTCTTTGAGGACGACGACGGGAAAGCGTACCTGGCCTACGTTTGGGACAAGACCGGCCCGAATCGACAACATGGTATCTACCGATTGTCGGCGGACTATTTGAGCCTTGATACGCAAATATATCTGTGGAGCGTGGCCAGTCGCGAGGCTCCCCACATCTTCAAACGCAACGGCACCTACTACTATGGGGTTTCCGAGACCAACGGGGTCAACCCATCGCCCACTCGGTACTACACGGCAACCAACCTGGCCGGCCCTTGGTCTGCTGCAACGATGCTAGTGACGCCCGGCTCGTCCACTACCTACGAAACCCAGTGCGATTTCGTCTACCCATTTACCGGTGCGCAGGGGACCGTGTACATGTTGGATGCCGATCGCTGGATACCGACGGGAGGGTTTCAGGGTGGGTACCTGTGGCTGCCCTATGATTTCNNCCAACCGCGAATTACTACCAGGATTGGGATTTGAACGCGACCGCCGGCGCGTGGCGGACCTTTGATCGCTCTACCCGCGACCTGGCGCTGGGCAAGACCGCCACCGCCTCCTCGGAGAGCAGCGGAAACCCCGCGGCGAACGTGACCAAGGCTACCACCTATCAGAACTACACGGCCACGNNAGCCACGCGATGGGAGAGCACGGCGAGCGACCCGCAATGGATCATGGTGGACCTGGGCTCTGCCGTGGACATCGACCGGGTCATTCTCAAGTGGTACACAGACTACGGCAAAGCATTCAAGATTCAGGCGTCGACCGATTCCACAACCTGGACGGATGTGTACAGCACGGCCATCGGAGCGTCGTATTCCGTGACTGACGTGAGCTTCGCCAAGACCACGGCACGGTACGTGCGCATGAATGGCACGCAAAGGGGCAACACCAACGGATACTCATTGTTCGCTTTCATGGTTCTGAACGACACCTGAACCTTCTTGCCAGGAAGGGCGCGCGGGGCGAGCATAGGAGGATGTGCTCACTTGCGAAGCATTCTGGTAGCACGGTCCTGGGGTGTGTGCTGGTATCGTTGGCGAGCCCTGCGCGCGGCGCCACCATCGAAGTCACTCCCGCTGATTCTTTTGCCAAGATCGAAGCGGCCAAGCCGGGCGATGAGGTGGTCATCGACCCCGGCACCTACAAGTTTCGTGTCTACCTGCAAGCCAAGGCCACGGCCACCCAGCCCATCGTGATTCACGCCAAGGATCCGGCAAACCCCCCGGTCTGGGACCTGAGCGCCAGCAACGTCGAGGCGGCTCCGGGTAGCTACACTGCGGGCGATCGCGGGCGTGGCTGTTGGCAATTCAGTGGCGCCGAGAACATCCAGATTGCGGACATCGTGATCACCGGTTGCCACAATGCCGGATTCAACTCGGCCGGGGTCCGCTACTACGAGGCATCCAAGGGCATCAAGCTGAGCAACGTAGTGTTTCGCGACAACGACAACGGTCTCACCGGAGGCAGTCAAGACAGCGAGATCACGGTTGAGTTCTGCGAGTTCGACGGCAACGGCAACTTGAACGCCTCAACCAGCTCGCCCTCGCACAACATCTATATCTATGGAGGCACCTTCACGCTTCGTTACTCGTACGCACACGATCCCATCCAAGGGCAGAACTTTCATATTCGAGCCCACGATGCTGTGATCGAGTACAACTGGTTTTCGCGGGCCAAGTCGTATGCGGGTGACCTGATGACCGACGACGACAACGACGGCAGCACGGCTGAGACGCAGAACCTGACCCTGCGCGGGAATGTGATCGTGCAGGGAAACACGCAGTCGAACACGTCGCAGATCGTGGCGGTGTACAACGATGCCGGCGCTGCCA
>PMJE01000212.1:4245-18086 GCA_003157315.1 Myxococcales bacterium
GGCTGAGCGGCTCGGTCGCGGGCACCGATCCGAAGTTCAGCAACGCCGCACAGAGCGACTTCACCCTAGCCCCTGGCAGCACCGCAATCGGCGCCGCGCTTGACTCGATCGCGGGCCTGCCCGATCACGAGTACTACAAAGACGAAACCGTCACGCGCGAATACCGCACGCGTACGACCGCGAAAGACATCGGGGCGTTCGAGTCGACCACCCAAGGGTCTGGGGTTGGTCCGGGAGGCGGGTCCGCCGCGGGTGGAACCGGCGGCGCTGGTGGGACGCGCGTGACAAGTGCTCCGACAGGAGGTGTGACCACGACAGGAGGCGGGGGCGGCAGTGTTGCAGCGACGACCGGTGGCGGCGCGACGAGCGCGGGTGGAGCGGGCGGCATTGTGACGAGCGCCACCTCGGCATCGGGAGGCCTAGCCACCAGAGGCGGAAGCAGCGCCGAGACGACCGCAGCTGGCGGCAGCACTGGAACGACGGATACCACGGGCGCCGCCGACGGGAAATCAGGGTGCGGCTGTCGTCTGGCTGGGGGCAACCGCAGCCCCACTTCCTGGGTCGAGATGCTGGCGCTCGGCGCAGCCGTGGCCGCGATATTTCGACGGCTTGAGCTGCGCCGGCCGTCGTGATGACCCGCATCGCCGGAGTCGCACCNNAAGTTTCGCGATGGTGTTGAGATTGCGCCAGGTGCCGGTCTTGGCAAATGGGATTTTCAATTTCGAGCGCCCCATGCCGTTGGGGAAATGCACAAAGAGCTCGCGTCCATCAAGCCACACCTCTTCCCCACCCGGGATAGGCAAGTCCGCGAGGGCGCCGCGGGCAGGCGTCTGGTCGAGGAATAGCACCAGCACCTGACGGGGCGCTGCCTTTTCGAACGGGTTGCGCCGCAAGACCGCCGCAAGCTCCGCTGCGCTGCGCAGAAGAACAGCACAAGGCTTTCCCAACTTCGTGCAGAGCGCCTGCTCGAGCTTGCGCTTGACCTTGGCCTGGGAAAGCGCGCTGCCAAACACGACATTTCCGCTCTGAATGTAGGTTCTGACACTTTGGAATCCCGCGGCCTCGCACAGCCCACGAAGATCGCTCATGGCGAGTTTGCCGGTTCCACCGACGTTGACTGCGCGAAGGAATGCGACAAAGACCGGCATTGTTGAAATCACATCATATGCAAAGAACTCCCGTCAATCCGCGGTTCGCTGTCATCCCCATTCTTGCTATTTGATGTCGCGGGTGACTTGCTGGTTGCACACACGGCAATTCCCGCAGGATGGCGGTGTTTTCTGGCTGGAAAGTGGATGGGACTGGTGGCATACACAGCGCGGGCCGGCGGGTCGTGCCGGCTTGGAGGCGGACAAGATGAGAGCCCTGTACATCAAGGAATACGGTGGTCCTGAAGTCATGCAGATCGGCGAGCTGCCTGACCCCGAGCCCAAGCGTGGTGAGGTGCTGGTTGCCATCAAGGCCTCTTCGATCAATCCCGTCGATTGGAAGGTGCGTTCGGGCGAGTTGAAGTTCATCACGGGACGCGCTTTTCCAAAGACCCTTGGCTCGGACTTTGCGGGCGTGATGGAGCGGGTTGGCGCCGGCGTGACTGCTCCATCGGTGGGAGACCGCGTTTATGGAATCACAGCCCTGATGCTGCGCAAGCCAGGTGCGCAAGCCGAGCGGCTGGTTGCGCCGCCAAAACGTCTGCGACGCATGCCCGACAGCATGTCGTTCGAGCTTGCGGCGGCGTTGCCAGTCGCCGGGCTCACCGCGCTCAATGGGCTTCGCCAATGCGGCGATCTGCGCGGCAAGGCCGTGCTGATCAACGGCGCTACCGGCGGGGTAGGGCACTTCGCCGTGCAAATCGCGAAAGCCCGGGGCGCGACGGTGACCGCGGTGTGCAGCGAACGCAATGCCGAGCGGGCACGCACGCTGGGCGCTGATGCGGTCATCGACTACCGCAAGCAGGATTTCACCCGGGGCAGCGTCCACTACGATGTGGTGTTCGACGTATTCGGCCACCTGAAGTTCCCGGCCGTTGCCCCTGTGCTGAAAGACCGCGGGGCCATGGTGACTACGCTGCCCGGGCCATCCCTCATCGCACGCATGGTCTGGCGGCGGTTGGTCGGCGGCAAGCACATCGTGCTCGGCAGCATGCGCGACCGTCCGGAGGACTACGCCGAATTGGAGCGCCTGCTTGCCGACGGGTCGGTCAAGCCGGTGATCGACAAGATCGTCCCGCTAGCAGAAGCCGCGCAAGCCTACACAGCCCTGGAAGCCGGCGGCACGGTTGGCAAGGTGGTCATCCGCATCGCTTGAATCGCGGGGTTGAGCTGAGAGCGCTCGCGCTCATCCATGAAGGCATCCTACCCCGACGAGTTTCGGGAGGGCGCTAAACCTCGACGCGGCTACCATGGTAATCTACCGATGTGAGCCGCTCTGACCACGGCGCCGCTGCCGCACGTTTGCGAACTGCGATGGATCTCTGCGATCTTGGGCCGCAGCTTGTCCGACAGCGCTGGCTGCGAACCCACCCCCTGGCTTCTCAGCAGGAGATCGCCGCTTTGCTTCGCGCCTTTTACGCCCTCCGTCCTGGCGCAGAATACGGCGACGGCATCGGCCAGCCCGGCACCTGGCCACGAAGGCGCTAGCGGATGCAGACCGTTCGTGAGGCACTCCTGTGCGCGCTCAAGGCTCTGGGCNNAATGGCGGCATCCGACGACCGCGACGCGGAGGAGATCGTGTTCCGACTCCAGGGTCTGGGCTACCGAGTGGTGACGACGCTGGAGCAAGATGTGACCCACCGTCTGGCGACCGTGCGCCTGCAGAGCTCCGAAGTCGAAGACACAGGGGCTCTGCTCGATCTGCTCTTCGCTTCGTCGGGCATCGAGCCCGAAGTGGCCGCGCAGGCCGAGCTTCTGGAGCTTCTGCCTGGGATCAACGCTCCTGTGGCACGGCTGGGGCACCTGATTGCGCTCAAGATCCTCGCCCGCAACGATCAGCTCCGTCCGCAAGATGCAATGGATCTGCGTTCACTCTTCCGGGAGAGCAACGAGGCGGATCTGGCACTCGCCCGCGAATCGCTGGCACTGATCCATGCGCGCGGCTTTGAGCGCGGCCGGGATCTGCAGGCCGCGATGCAACAAGCCCTGCGTGAATTCCGGTAGAGAGCCCACCCGGCCCCACTGGTGGTACAAGAAGGCCGTGTTCACCCTTCGTGCCACAGCGAAACTGCTTGCGCGGATGAAGGCCGCCCCAGGAGAGTCTCCGCCTTCGTCCACTGGCCGGCTCGGGGACTGGTATGCGAGCCTCCTTGTGGTGCATTCCGCGCATCTCGTCCTCTGCCTCAGCGAGCGAACCCTGCTACCCGTGATCGTGCCGGCCAAGGACATTGCCACGTTGCCCACGCGCCTTCCACTTGCTGTGGGTGAGATCCTGCAAGCCATCGGTGTCGCCGAGGCCGGAATCACTTGAGGCTGAGCCCCATGAATCGACGACGCTCCTGGATCGCGCGCTCAGCTTGGCTGAGGCCCCTTGCCGTCCGATTGGGATGAACAATCCCCGGCGAGCGACGCTGGCGCTATCTGGCGAACGACGGCAACCCGCTGAGGTTAGTTGAGTAGAAAGGGTGGGTGCGGAGGCAGATCGCGGTCCTGGGCACTATCGAGTAGAATACCTCCTGTGGCCAGAACACGCCTTTGGGGACCCTCTCTCGGCGGGGGCCCCCCGCCGGTTCACCTATTCTCAGGGTGTGTGGTTCTCTGCCAAGCTGGTCCCCCGTCGATTCCAGCCAGGAGGTCTGCCCTTTGATCGATCCCGATGAGGTTGAGCGTCTTCTCGGCGACCTTGAATCCGATCGCGTGGAGCGCACCGAGGCCGTGAAGGACTCTACCAAGTTTTGCAAGGCGATCTGCGCCTTCGCCAACGACATGCCTGGCCACGCTCTGCCAGGCTATCTCTGCATCGGTGTCGACAAGCACGGAAAGCCCACCGCTGCGCCGGTCGATGAGCGCCTTCTAGAAGCACTCGCGAGCCACCGCAGCAACGGGCAAATCATCCCGATGCCGAGAATGGAGGTCGCGAAGGTGGACTACCAGGGAGTCCCCATCGCAGTCGTGAAGGTTGAACCCTCAGACCTACCGCCAGTACGGTACCATATGCAGACGTGGATTCGGGTCGGTCCAAGTGCCAGGCTGGCGACTCAGGAAGAAGAACGACGGCTGACCGAACGGCGGGTCGACCGCGCGAGAACCTGGGATCTCCAGGCGTGTGTTGGCTCTTCAGTCGATGATCTGGCGATCGAGCTGTTCCGGCTAACCTACCTGCCTCAGGCCGTTTCACGCCAAGTCGTCGAGGAAAACGGGCGCCCAATTGAGGAACAACTCGGCTCCCTGAGATTCTACCACAAGCCGCTCGATGCACCGACCAACGGCGCCATTCTACTCTTTGGGAAAGACCCCGAATCGTTCGTACCTGGTGCGTACGTCCAGTACGTGCGCTACGCGGGTGAAAGCCAGGCGACGGAGGTCGTGGTGGAGAGGCGGTTCGGCGGCGACCTGCTTCAGGTCATGCGGGGTCTCGACCAACTCGCCAAGGACATCGCCGGAGCGCGCCCCGTACGCCTCGCCAATCTCTCGGAGACCATCGTCCAGGACTACCCGGAAATGGCTCTTCACGAATTGCTCATGAATGCCGTCATCCACCGGAACTACGACAACTCCACCACGCCCATCTCGATCAATCAGTTTTCTGACCGGATTGAAATCCAGAACCCCGGCTCCCTGTTCGGCGATCTTAGCCGTCGCCAGTTTCCGAACGGCGTCTCCTACCGAAATCCCCTGCTCGCGGAGGCCGCCAAGACCTTGGGCTTCGTTAACCGCTTTGGCCGCGGAATCGCTGTAGCTCAACAGGAACTCGTCCGCAACGGCAGCCCAGCCTTGGACTACGTCGTGGGCGACAACCACATGCTCATGATCCTGCGGAAGCACCTATGAAAACCATCGCGTTCTTCAACAACAAGGGTGGCGTTGGCAAGACATCACTGGTCTATCACCTGGCCTGGATGCTCCGCGAACTGGACTACAGCGTCCTCGCCATGGACCTCGACCCACAGTCGAACCTCACCAGCGCGTTTCTCGACGAATCCGAACTCGAACACCTTTGGCCTCAAGCCGATCACCCCGCGACGATTCTGGGCGCAATCGATCCGCTAATCCAGAGCCTCGGAGACATCAAGCCAGCGGAGATGAGGCGAATCGCTGACAAACTGTACCTCATCCCCGGCGACCTAGGGCTCAGTCTCTTCGAAGATCGCCTATCAGAAGCGTGGAGCAAATGTCTCGACGACAATCCTGCCAACGCAGGTGACGGTTTTCGTGTGATGACCGCCTTTTACCGCGTCATGAAGGCGGCCGCGGACTCCGAGCATGTCGACATCGTCCTGGTTGATGTTGGTCCCAACGTCGGCGCGATGAACCGCGCAGCCCTCGTCGCAGCCGACTACGTAGTCATTCCGTTGGGCGCGGACCTCTTCTCCCTGCAGGGTTTGCGCAACCTCGGCCCGACCTTGCGCGCTTGGCGCAATGGCTGGGCCAAGCGCAGAGAAGGCCGTGTCCCCGCCAAGATGGCTATGCCCAGCGGCGCAATGAAGCCTGTTGGGTACGTCCTTCTGAACCCGTCGGTGCGCAGCAACCGCCCCGTCAAAGCCTACCGAAAATGGGCTGACCGAATCCCGGCCGTCTACGCCGACGAAGTCTCGAAAGCGCCCGCGGCCCCGAGCGAAGGCGAAGGCGACCCAAATCAACTGGCCATGATCAAGCATTTCAAGAGCCTGATGCCCATGGCGCAGGATGCCCGCAAGCCCATGTTCCTCCTCAAGCCAGCTGACGGTGCAATTGGTGGCCATGCGACCGCAGTCTTGGATTGCTACAAACAATTCGAAGCCCTAGCCAAACGTATCATTGTTGAAACTGGTTGATTTGAACCAGCTCTATCACCGGCCCCGCATGGCGCCCAGGCCGCGTTCGCTGGTCATTTCCCCACTTCTCCCTCCAGCAATGCCAACGCCCGCGGCAGATCCGGGCGCAGCTGCAACACCGGCGCGAGCGGATCTTCGCGCAGCCGCTTCATGCGGCTGGGCGCGGTTTTGATGGTGAAGACCGCGGGATTCAGGCGGGCATTCACTTCGGACCAGCGCAGGGGCATGGAAACGCGGGCGCCGGGGACGGCGCGCGCGCTGAAGGGGCCTGCAATGGTCTTGCCGTGGCCATTTTGCAGGCAGTCCAGGTACACGTGGCCAGCGCGCTGGGCAACGGCACGGGTCAGGGTTGCAAGATCAGGATGGTCACGAACCATCACCTGACCGAGCAGTTGCGCCAGGGTGCGCGACTCGGCGTGAGTGAGCTGGCCAGCCAGCGGGATGAGAACATGCAGTCCGCTGCCGCCGCTGGTTTTGCCAAAGCAGGGTAGGTCGATGCGCTGGCACAGTTGATGGATGGCGCGTGCCAGTTGCACCACATGGGCAAAGGGTGCGTCCTTGGGATCGAGGTCCAGGATGCACCAATCCGGCCGTTCGAGAGAACCCACCCGGCTGGCCCACACATGCAGCGGAATCGTGCCCAGGTTGGCCAGGTACAGAATTGATTCCACATCGTCGCACAGAAAATACTCCAGCTCGCCCTGGCGCTCGTCGCTCCAGATGCGCACCCGACGCACCCACTCGGGCGACCAGGTGGGCGCGTCTTTTTGAAAGAACGATGGCCCGGCAATGCCCTCGGGATAGCGGGTCAGCACCAAGGGCCGGTCGCGCAAGTAGGGCAGCAGCCAGGGCGCAATTGCCCGGTAGTAGTCGATCAGATCGCCCTTGCTGAATCCCTCGGCCGGCCAGAAGACCTTCGTCAGATGGGTGAAGGCAACCCGCTTCTCGACATCCGGCTTGGCCAACGGCGGCTCGGCCTGCGCTTGCGGACGGGAACATTCCTCTGGCCGCTTGTCAGTGCGCCAGCGCAGGAAGATCGGCTGGCGCAGAAGTCCGTCGCTGGTGATTTCCTTGTAGCGCACCTCGCACACCAGGCGCGGCTTGACCCAGGTGTGCTCGCGGCCGCGCGGCACTGCTCCGGTGCACGGCGGCTCGGGCTGCTCATCGTTGTGCAGTTCTGTCGGCAGGCTGGCCAGATCCTTCTCGGCCAAACCGCTGCCCACCCGTCCGGCGTACACCAGCGCGCCGGATTGCTGCGCTGCCAGGTGCAGGGCGCCCAGTCCGCTGCGCAAGCCGCGGGGCGCAGTGTAGCCCACCACCACGAAGTCCGCGCTGCGGTCGCGCCGAATCTTCAGCCAGTCGGGCGAACGGCCAGCGCGATAGGGCGACTCGGCCCGCTTGGCCATCACGCCCTCCAGGCCCATGCGCGCGATCTCCTCGAACATCTCTTGCCCGCGCGTCTCGATGTGGTCCACGTAGTGCAGGGATCCCAGTGTCGGCAGCAGGCGGCTGAGCAGGGTTTTGCGTGCATGGAGAGGCAGTTGTCGCAGATCGCGATCCTCGAAGCCAAGCAAGTCGAAAACGAAAAGGCTGGCGGGCAGGCTCAAAGCTGCGTGCTCGATGTCAGGCTGCCGGGTGAGCAGCGCTCGTCGCTGCAGGCGCTCGAAGTTGGGCCGGCCCTGCTCGTCGCACACCGTGATCTCGCCGTCGAGAACAACGTCACTAGGCAACGCGGCCAGCGCCGCAGCCAAGTCAGGATAGAGCGCAGTGGCGTCACTGCCGTGCCGGTAGAGCAGTTTGCCCCGCCCGCCTTCATGCGCGGCCAGGGTGCGAAAGCCGTCGTACTTGATCTCGAACAGCCAGCCTGGCTCGGAAAAGGGCTGCGGCCGGGTTTCCGCCAGCATCAAGTGCACCGCTGCGGCCCGCAAAGGGGAAGACGGCAGTCTCGCGACTTGCGCACGCACTTCGGCCCAGCGGGGCGAGCCGTCGCGCAGTTCCTCGATGGTCAGACCGGACAGCACTGAAGCCTCGGGCAAGCTGCTGTCGCCGCCGCGGACAACGTAGGCGTCGCGTTCTTTGATGAGCAGCCAGTCCTTCTGGCTCTTCGCCAAACGCACCAGTGACCACGCGCCGCGCAGCTTGTAGCCGGAGAAAGTGAAACGCAACTTGCCCTTGACCAGGCCCTGCTCGACATCGTCAAGCGGTGTCCAGGTGCCACGATCCCACACAATGGTGGGGCCGGCGCCGTAGTTGCCGGCGGGAATCACGCCCTCGAACGATCCGTATTCGATGGGGTGGTCTTCCACTTGCACTGCCAAACGCTTTTCCGCCGGGTCAAAGCTGGGCACCCGGGGCACCGCCCACGAGCGCAGCACGCCTTCCATCTCCAGGCGAAGATCGTAGTGCAAGCGTCGCGCGGCGTGCTTGTGCACCACGAATAGCCGGCTCGGACCGGAACCGCCACCGAACGGCTCATTGGTTTGGCCCGCCGAACGTTTGGCGCGATAATCCTGCAGGGACAAAGGTTACCTTTTCGCGCAAACATTGCGCTGGGCTCGCCGCAAGTGTTTTCTGCGCTACGCTTGAATCATGGCGCGGGCAATGGCGGGTGCAACAATCTCGTTTGGGTTGGTTTCGATACCGGTGAAGCTGTATCCGGCCACGCAGCCGTCGGCGGGAATTGCGTTTCACCTGCTGCACAGCAAGGACGGCTCGCGCCTGCATCAGCAATATTTGTGCGCCAAGGACGGCCAGGTGGTGCCACGCGAAGAAATGGTCAAGGGCTACGAATTCGCCAAGGACCAGTACGTGACCTTCACCAACGAAGAACTCAAGGCCGTGGAGGAGAAGGCGACTCAGGCCATTGCCATTGCGCAGTTCGTGCCCGCGGACAAGGTCGACCCCATCTACTTCGACCGTCCCTATTATCTGGCGCCTGACAAGGGTGGCGAGAAGGCCTATCGTCTGCTGGTCGAGGTAATGCGCCAGAGTGGCCGCGCGGCCATCGCCCGCTACGCTGCGCACGACCGACTGTACCTGGTGATGTTGCGACCGGTTGCAGGCGCGCAGCCGGGCAGGAGCGGACTGGTCATGCAGCAACTGCTGTATGCCGACGAGGTACGCCCCTTGGCCGAGGTGCCGATACCCGAGGGCCAGTCGAGTGAGGCCGAACTGAAGCTGGCCAGTCAAGTGGTGGAGCAGATCGCGTCCGACAGTTTCGACCCGGCGGCGTATCGCAACGATGTTCGCGAACGCATGCAGGCCGAGATCGAGCGCAAGGTGGCGGGCCATGAGGTCGCTGTGTCGGCCGCGACGGAGCAGCCTGCGCAGATCATCGATCTGATGGAGGCGCTCAAGGCCAGCCTGGCGGCACGCAGCCAGCCGGCAGGGACGGGCGTGCGTGAGATTGAGCGCAAGCCGGCCCACGCGGCACCACCACATAGTGCGCGTCCCAAGGCGCGCGCCTCGCGGGGCTAACCAAGGAGGGCGGCGATGCGGGTGTGGGTCGGGACGAGCGGCTTCAGCTACCCGCCCTGGCGTGGCTCGTTCTATCCGGAAAAGCTTCCGGCTGCCGACATGCTGGCTTTCTATGCGCAGCAGCTCCCGACCGTGGAGATCAACAACACCTTCTACCGCATGCCCACATCTGCCTTGCTCGAACGCTGGTCCGCCGCAACGCCAGCCGATTTCGTCTTCGCCCTCAAGTGCAGCCGACGCATCACCCACGAGCTGCGACTGCACGATGCGCAGAGTGCAGTGGAGCGCTTCGCCAGTGGGGCCGCTACCCTAGGCAGCAAGCTGGGCCCAGTGCTGTTCCAGTTGCCGCCCTGGCTGCACAAAGATCTGGAGCGACTGCAGGCATTCCTGACTGTGCTTGCACAAGCCGGGCATGGAATTCGTCCGGCCTTCGAGTTTCGGCACGCTTCGTGGTTCTCCGATGACGTGTACGCCACCTTGCGATCCGCTGGAGCCGCGCTGTGCATTGCCGAGGCGGAAAAGCTGGAAACGCCGCTGCAAGCCACGACATCCTGGGGCTACTTGCGCTTGCGCCGAGAGGACTACACGCCCGCCGCGCTCGACGCCTGGGCTGAGCGCATTGCCGGCCAGCCCTGGGGCGAAGCCTATGTCTTCGTCAAACACGAAACCGCGGAGGCGGCCGTCCTGGCCCGACGCCTGCTGGCGGCGCTCGGAGCTTCCTCAACGGCCAAGGGCGGAACGTAGGTGAAGACCGCCAAAACCTCCGGTGGAGGATGCGGCACCTTCCAGACCAAGCGCCAGACTCGGCGTGATGAAGATCTCGACTCCCGCGCCGGGACTGACATCAAATAGATCGAAACGAGCACCGGGAAAGGCGTACGCCCCGACAAAGAGGCGCAAGAGCACATCGTCCGGGTGCTCAATGCGCTTACCGCGTGGAACCGCGAGGGAGACCCCGGCGTGCCCGGACTGATAACCAAGGAAGGACATGCGGTCCAGATAGCCGACGTCAAGGCCGACACTGGTGAAGCCGGCCCGCAAGTGGAATCCGGGAAAAAATGAGGCGCCGTGGTTGGGTGCGTAGCCACCCGCCAACCCGAGGCCGAACGCGACGTTTGGGTGTTCGTATTCGGCCCATGCCTGGGCGTAGTAGGAGGTTCGGCTGCCATCCTGTGAGCTGTTGGTGACCAAGGGATCGTCGGAGGTGACCGTAGTCTTCTCTGTCTCGCCAGCCACGCCGGCCCGACCTCCAATCCAGTAAACACTGTTTTCTGTGGCAGGGATTTCGCGTTCCACCTCGCCCCAGCCGCCGATCGCCTTGCGGTCGTACGCCGTGGTCGTGGTGTAGGTAGTACTGTTCCCTGAGCAACCCTCCGAATCCGACGAGCTGGTGCTCGGGTTATCTTCGGTCCGCTTGCTAGTGTCGGAGTACTTGGCCGCACCACCTGCCACGCCTCCGCCCACCCAGGTTCGGCCGCGGAACACCCGTGCCGCTGGCTGGGCGGGTGGCTGGTTCGCGTCTGGAGAATGGGGCAGTCCGAGAAGATCCTCGCGCTGTTTGATTGTTCCGGGCGCCGTGTCCTGGTTTCCCACCCGGATGACCACGCCGCGCCTGTGGTCGACATCGTACAGCCATCCCCGCTTGGGTTCGCCCGCGCGCATGCCCAGCGTGGCGTGCTCCGAGTTTTCCAGGCGATCCGCCTCGGCGTATGCGCGGGTTTCCAGGCGAAGCCCCAACCCCAGCAAGAGGAAAGTCGCAAGCGCGTATCCAGCGCAAGTTCGGACGCGCAGACCGAGGGCAAAGCAGTGGGGGAAGGTCAAGGCGGGGACGCAGAAGGCCAGTGCCACCAGCAGGGCTCGGTGCAGGAAAACCGTCTGAGCCGAGTTGCTGAACCATCCGACCAGGCACAGGCCGAAATAGACCAACCAGAGCATCAATGGGTTTGCTTCGGCCGAAAGCGCCGCATCTGCCTGCCTGGCCAAGACAATCGCTCGCGCCCGTCGTTCGAGCAGCAGCCCCCCAAGTAGCGCGCCCAATGCACACCCGAGCAACGCCCACTGAAATATGTTGAACCCATGCCACTGCCCCAGCACGGACCACCACACGTTGATCATGGCGCGCTTGCCGTCGATGAAACCGCGCAGTCCTAGATCAAAGGCCGCGGTGAAGGCGAGCAGCGCGCCCTCAGAACGCAGACGCCGGATCAGCAGAAATCCCAGTGGCAGCCAAAGTAAGAGCCCGGCGCTCTCGTAGAGCGGGTAGGGGTGGACACCGAGCGCGCGGCTTGCGTTCGGTGCCAGCAGTCCCAATGCCTGGTGCAGAAAGTAGGCGGAGCTGGTCGAGTCGTAGTGCACGGCCCACGGCAGGTCGGTCAAGGTTCCGAAACAACAGCCGTTGAGCAAGCAGCCCCAGCGGCCGATGGCGACGAGGCCGGCGAGCCCCAAGGCAAGGGCCGCAGTGGGCGGGCGGCGCAGTCCCAGCAGCTTCTGCGCGAGAAGCCACAGCGCGATTCCGCCGCCAGCCGCGCCGAGCACGCTGGGCAGAAACGCGGTCCCCAGCGACAGCCCAGCCACAAAGGCCCCGGTTACCAGCGCAGAAGATCGCCACGGCCAGCCACGCCGCCGTCCCGACCAATACAGAATCGCAATCAGGACCAGAAACGGAGCCTGGCCGACCAGGGTCCACGTCCGAATCTCCCAGGCAGCAAAGTGTAGGTGGTGAATCGGCATGGGCTAGGCTTCCGATCAGTGTACATCGACCTAGCAAGCGCAGGGCCAGATCTGTGGCGGCCCGGTTCGCGCGCTGAAGTGGCCATGTCGAGGCGTTGCAGAGCCTGTCTTCCGGTAGAGAACTGACAGCGCCCGTGGGATCTTCACCACCCCGGCACACCGCCAGGACATGGCGACCATTGCGGCCCTGCGTGCGCTAACCAGAATCGCGTGGACCGCGGGTTGAAGTTAGCTGTTTCTCACAGAGACACTCCAGCCACAGAGCCGGACGAGAAACGGAAGGGCTAGCTCCAACTCATTCCTGATTGCTTCTTCTCATCCGATCTCTGAGTTCTCTGTGCCTCTGTGTGGAGTAGGTGACCAGCAACTGCGCGAGATCCCGTTTAGATGATCTCACGGCACTGCCACAATGGGCAGCACGACATGCGAGGGGTGCAGCCGATCGTGATGGATGCGGATCGTGGCTTTGCGAAAACCGGCCGCCGTGGTCTCGCTCTGCCCGCTTTGCAGGTTGCGGGAGAAGTCGGGAAAGAACGAACCG
This sequence comes from Myxococcales bacterium, assembly GCA_003157315.1. The sequence continues at coordinate 16,956 of PMJE01000212.1, forward strand.
AAGACTTGCACGCGGATCTGGTGACCCTGCTTGTAAAGATTACTCGTCATGGGCCCACGCACGTCGATCTCGTAGATCCGGCCCGGCCGCAGCAACTGGCGGCCCTTTCCCTGGTCACGATAGCTGGCGCGCATCACGTCGGGACCGGGGCTCATGAGATTCCAGGCCGCGCCATCGGGTGCCAGGTCGTAGAGCCGCACCCACAGGTCAAGGTCGCGGCAGGTGCAACTGACGAAGACTTCCGCGTCGATGGGGCCGGTGACCTCGGTGTCTGCGGCTAGCGGCCCACTATCGAAGGTAAGCACGTCCTTGCGCAGGGCCAGCTCGCGGTAATCGTGCGCGCCCAGATCTTCGTACTTGTTCCTGACCGGGTGGCCGGGGTCGGAGACGAAGGCGCTCGACCCGCGGTTTTGGAAACTGCGCGTGAGCAACCCGACTTTCCCGGGCGCGGCCTGGTGCAGGTAGAAGCTGGTGCGGACTGCGGCGGGCGGCCAGGCAAGAGCTTCTCGCCAAATGTCCGCGCCCATCACGTAGTAACGGACCGGGCTGCCGCGGTCCAGGGCCGCGCCGCGCAGGTGGTGGTCCATCCAATCGAGGACCAGGCCGTCGTAATCGATCTTCGCGTTGTCGGCGAAACGACGTTCACCGGCCGCCGCGCTTGCGGTTTCCTTCACCCCGTGGACCCAGGGTCCCAGAAGCAGCGCCACCTCTGCCGCCTGGCCGTGCCGAGCGGCCAGCAGTCCGTGAAAACCGGTCGTCGCACCTTCGGGCCCGTAGCCCTCGTCGTACCAACCCGACAGATTGAGAACCGCGGCTTGGGTCTTGCCGTACTTGGGGCGCAGATCGGCCCAGGCCCACCACGGGTCCTCCGGCGGGTGTTGCAACCATTCGTAGTAGAACGGGGCGACGTCACGTAGGGCGTCCATCCGGTCGAGAGGCAGCGCGCTCTGCATGCGCGGGCCCTCATTGTCCCACGTGGCAGCCGCCTCGTCATAGTTCGACGGCCCCGCCAGATGACCTCGGGCGCGCCGGTTCGGGGCAATGTCGTTCCAGGCCCACTCGATCCACGACATGTCGAAGGGCCCGTGCGCGTAGATCAGGTTTTCGTGCGACGCGAAGGTCATGGCTGGA
>PMJE01000559.1:0-206 GCA_003157315.1 Myxococcales bacterium
TTGCCTTCCATGGCCAGCTTGGCGTGCTGGCGGCAGGCGGCCTCTGAGCCCAGCTTGCAGAGGTCATCCCAGCGCACGACCTCGGCCTTGATGAAGCCGCGCTCGAAGTCGGTGTGGATCACGCCCGCGGCTTGCGTTGCGTGGGTTCCGCGCTTCACAGTCCAGGCGCGACACTCGTAGTCGCCCACGGTGAAGAAGGTGATGAG
>PMJE01000559.1:255-5516 GCA_003157315.1 Myxococcales bacterium
TGCTTCTCCGCCACGTTGGCCACGTAGAAAACGCGTTTCTGCGTAAGAAGAAACAAGTCACGAATGAGCACCAGCTCCTCGACAGACAGCCCCTGCGCGCGCACGGGCGTGCCCGCATCCAGGCCTGCTTGCACGCGCTCGCACACAGCCAGGGTGGCCTTTTCTTCTTTGGGCGCCGGGCCCTTGAGCGCGGTGTGGGCCTTGTCGATGCGCTTGCCCACGCTCTCCATGTCTTTCAGGCACAGCTCGGTGTCCACGGTCAGCACGTCGGACACCGGGTCGATGCGCCCTTCGACGTGCACGACATTGGGATCCTCGAAACAGCGAACTACATGGGCAATGGCGTCGGTCTCGCGGATGTTGGCGAGAAACTGGTTGCCCAGGCCCTCGCCCTTTGAAGCCCCACGCACCAGGCCGGCGATGTCCACGAAATTGACCGTGGCGTGCACCGCGGGCTTGCCCACGAAAAGCGCAACCACGGCGTCCAGCCGCGGGTCAGGCACCTGCGCCACGCCCAGGTTGGGCTGCACGGTGCAGAAGGGGTAGTTGGCCACCTCGGCACCGGCCGCTGACAGCGCATTGAAGAGCGTGGACTTGCCCACGTTGGGCAAGCCGACGATGCCGCAGGAAATGCCCATTGCCCCTCCCGCGCAGGAAGGCGGGCCGCTAGATCTTGCCGGCCAGGTTGAAAGCGATGAGCAAGCCGTAGATGACCAGCGACTCGATGAGCGCGAGCGCGACAATCATCGGAGTAAAGATCTTGCCCGAAGCCTGTGGGTTGCGTGCGATGCCGTCGAGCGCCGAGGCGGCGGCACGTCCCTGTCCCAAAGCACCGCCAATCGCCGCAAGGCCGATGGCCAACGCGGCTCCGATGCCCAGGTAGCCCTTGGTGATGTCAGGCGCGGGGGCATCACTGGCAAAAGCTGCAGCACTGGACAGCAGCGCGACGGCGAAAGTGGCGAGAGGGGCAAGAATCTTGGTGACTCGGCGCATCGGGGAATCCTCCTTGGGAATAGGTGGGGACAATACGGTCAGTGCTCCTCGTGAGCAATAGCGGTCGAGATATAGACCGTGGATAGCAGCGAAAAGACGACCGCCTGCACCACGGACACGAAGACGCCCATCACGAGGAATGGAACGGGAATCAGGATCGGAATGAGGGCGAAAAACACCGCCGCAACCTTGTGGTCGGCGGTGATGTTGCCAAGAAGTCGTACCGAGAGCGACACCGGCCGAGCAATGTGGCTGATGAGCTCGATGGGCAGCATGAGAGGCGAAAGCCACCATATCGGGCCCATGAAATGCTTGAGGTACTTGATACCATGCGCGCGCAAGCCAAAGAGGTGGGTCAGCAAGAAGACCAACAACGCCAAGGCCACATTGGTCTTCAGGGTGGCGGTGGGCGGCAGAAAGCCGGGTATGAGCGAGAGCAGGTTGCAGAACAAGATGAACAGGAAGAGCGAGCCGATGATTGGNNAAGTTGCGCAGGCAGAAGCGCGGCGGCGGCACGGCACCAGCGTCGGGCGCCTTGCGCACGTTTGCGGCGTAGCGAACCGCAAAGAAGGCGAGCAGCAGAAAGACCAGCAGCCCGCCCAGCATGTGGCTGATCTCGAAATGGGTGGCGGTGAATATCTGCCAGGTCCAGCGGCGACCGAGATAGACTTGCAGGTTGTCCTGCAGCGTTTGGTAGCCGGGGAGGAGTTCAAACCAGGTTGAGTGCGGACCCATGTTTACGCCTTGCCTTGCTCACCAACCGTCGAGCCGATCCACAGCCCCGCCATGACCAGCGAGACCGGAAGAATCGAAATCCCGATAGCGAAAGGCACGAGGGCGAGATTGTAGACGCGGATGGCGACCCACACCAGCGCGAAGAGAATCAGCATCTTCGCCCCTAGGGCGGCCAGCAGCCCTGCTGCGGCGGCTGTGTCCCCGGCCGCGGCGCGCGCGATGGCCCGCCCCGCCAGCCGGTGCATGGCCCACAGGTTCAAGCACGCCAGGGCGGCACCCACACCGGCAGCCAGAAGGCCCGGCCTGCCCCAAACCAGCCCACCCAGCGCGGTCACGGCCGCGGCCAGAACCAAATTGGTCTTTTCGATGGCTCCAAGAGGCTTTGTCGTCATGGCGGCTTGGGTCCGTTTTCTTTCTCGATGGATTTCTGGTAGGTGCGGGTCACACGAATCAGCGCCTTGATGCCAGCCCCTATTCCCGCCGCGAAACCGATCCACTCCAGCCAGGGCGCCGACCCGAGTTTTCCGTCCAGGTATCGTCCGCCGAAGTACCCTATGCCGATGGCCAGGGCAATTTCAAGACCGACCGCACCTGTGTTGCCAGCGACGGCCCACATCTTCTTGACTTCCGGGTCCATCCCTTGCCTTCGCCGGTACCCAGGCGACGCGGTCGGCTAGAACCGGCTGCTGACCGCCAAGAAGGTCATCTTGTCGTTGGTCTCGCGCAGGCGCGCGGACAAGGTTCGCACGAAGGTCCACAGCAGGTCGTAGGCCAAATCCCGGTCGACGAACAGCAGGTCCGCGACGCGATCCTTGTTGAGCACGAAAAGCCGGCAAGCCTCGTGGGCCAGGGCGTCTGCACTGCGCGGAAAATCATCGATGAGCGCCATCTCGCCGAAATAGTCGCCGGTTTTGAGAACGGCCAGCGCCTCTTCCCCCATGCCCGGCACCTGCCGGCTGATGCGCACCGAGCCCGAGAGAATTAGGTACAGCTTGTCGCCCGCTGATCCTTCCTTGAAGATCAGGCTGCCGCGGGCATAGCTCTCCTCCGAGCCAAGCGCGGCAATGCGGCGTAGGTACACCAGGGGCAAGTCGGCGAACAGCGCCACCCGCGCCAGAAAGGCCGCCATTTGATCCTGCGCCACCACCGACTGTACGGATGGCGCCGGCGTGACCGCAGCCACATCGTCCATGCTCACCGGCTCGCTGGCCGGCTCGATGCCAGGCGTGTCAATCATTGGTTGGATTATGCCACAGACGCGTGCCGGCGTTCAGGATGACTTCAAGAAGGCCCCACCGCTGCGCAACCCACGCTACAATGGTGCCGCCATGCTGGAACTGGACGCTGATCCCAAGGTCGCTGACGCACAGATGCGGGCGGTCATCTTCTATCTGACCACCTTCGGTCACATCGACGGCGAATTCGACCTGTCGGAGAAGATGTTCGTTCGCACCTACATCAAGCGACTGGTCGAAAACCGGGTACGAAAAGGCGCGGGTGGGCTGGCCGCAGCAGCGCAGGCCGAACTGGTGGCCAAGTACACCGCGCATTTCCACGAAGTTTTCGAGGCCATCGACCTGCAGGTTGCCGATCTCTTTACCGAAGCGGTGTCGCACGACGAGGACAGCGACAAGTTCGTTCACAGTCGGCTCAAGCTGCGCTGTTTCGAGATCTTCCAGCAGTTCGACCGCACCGGCCAGGAGCAGTTGATGGACACCATCGACGAGCTGCTGATGGCCGATGGCGAGGCCCACCCCGCCGAGATCAAGTTCCGCGCTGAGCTGGCCGAGCTGCTGGAGGCTGACCTACGGGTCGAGTTGCTCGACGAGGGCGTGCCCGCGTCCGCCACGGTTCAGCCGGCGGCGGTAAAGGAATCGGGCGCCGCGGTTCATCCCTTCTTCGATCAGTTCGAGCACGGCTACGCACCGGACTTGCGCTTGATGAACCAGCAGATCGCAGCCGACCAGCAGGCGATGACCCGGACCCGCCATATCCTGCAGGAGTGGCGCGACAAAGGCCGTGGCAAGCTGACCGGCAAACGCACGCTCGACGATTTGGCCGGCGAGGATCTCTTTCTCGACGGCCACACCTGGGCCTGCCCGCCCAAGCCTGGCCGCCGCTATGAGATCACCGTGCTCGGGGATCTGCACGGCTGCTATAGCTGCCTGAAAGCGGCCATCATGCAGTCGCGCTTCTTGGAAAAGGTGCAGCTTTTTCGCGAAGACCCGGCTGCCCACCCCGAGCCCAAGCTGGTCTTGCTGGGCGACTACATCGATCGCGGCATCTTCAGCCTCAACGGCGTGCTACGCACGGCCCTGCTGCTCTTCTGCACAGCGCCCGAACACGTGGTGCTCCTGCGCGGCAACCACGAATACTTCGTCGAGTTCGAGGGCAAGATATTCGGAGGGGTGAAGCCCTCCGAGGCGATTGATTCGCTGAAGGGACGCGCCCCCAACGACGTGTTCCGCGACTACATGCGCCTGTTCGAGGCATTGCCCACCGCCTTCCTTTTCGATCACGCGCTCTTTGTCCACGGCGGCATTCCGCGCGACCGGACTTTCAAGAATCGCTATCACGACCTGGGCAGCCTGAACGACCCTGATCTGCGCTTCGAGATGATGTGGAGCGATCCATCGTCGGTGGATGTGATTCCGGCTGCCCTGCAAGAGCAAAGCGCCCGCTTCCCCTTTGGGCGGCTGCAGGCCCAGCGTTTCCTGCAGCGGATCGGCTGCCACACCCTGGTGCGCGGGCACGAAAAGATCGTGGAAGGCTTCCGGCGCAACTACGACGACGAGAACCTGCTGTTCATCACGCTCTTCTCGGCGGGTGGCCACGACAACCACGATCTGCCGCCCCAGTCGAGCTACCGGCTGGTCACGCCCATGGCGCTCACCCTGTCGTACGAAGACGGCAAGAGCCAGATCACCCCCTGGCCCATCGAGTACGCGACCTACAACGATCCGAAGCGAAACGCCTTCTTCCGCGAGGGAGGTTAGCTATTTCGCACAGAGAACACGGAGGCCGGAAGAGAAGAAGGGGGTTGGACCGGACCGGACAAACCCTTCCTTGTATCCGGTTCCGGCTCTGCGGCCTCTGTGTCTCTGTGTGAAATAGGTAGCTTCCGTCAGCGCCCCACCGGCACTTTGATCACGATCTTGCGGATGATTCCGGTGTGTGCGCCGGTGCCGATGCCGGGGTGATGACCGTCTTCGGGAAAGTAGATCGCGAAGCAGCCTGGACGCAGGGTCAGGTACTCGGCGATTCCCTGTAGTTCCTGGAAATCGTTGGGGACGTCGTCGGACTTCTCCGCGCAGTTGGCGCGCGGCACGTAGCCAATGATCTCCTCGCCTGTCACCATGTACTGAATGTCAATGAATGCGCGGTGGCCTTCCAGGAGCGCACCCTGTTTGGTTTTGGGCGCGGCCTCGCTGACAATCACGATGCACCCGCTCGATCCCAGCGGCTGACGCCCCACCGGCAAGGCGGCCAGATCGGTGCGCCTGAGAAACGCAAAACACTCGGCAAACAGCGGG
>PMJE01000018.1 GCA_003157315.1 Myxococcales bacterium
GGTCCTCGGGGTCAAGCTCGGCCCCGATGGCTCGGTCGAAGAATCGCGCATGGAACTAAGCTCGCTGGGCGATGAATTTCTGGCTGCCTGCGCCGCCGCCAAGGTCAGCAAGGCCAAATTGACCGCCGGCCCGGCCCGCATGAGCGTGACTGTGGTGTTTGGTTCGAAGGACGATCGCTGAACCGATCATTTGTACACGAAGTGCAAATGCCGAGAGGCCGATTGCACACGAAGTACAATTTCGTACTGGCAAGACCACGCTGGCCTGGCCGATCTTGGCGGAATCGCGAGGCCGAGTACCTCGGCACGGCGCTTGCTGAAGCTCACCGCAAACTTGAGACAGGAATACGCCGCGGCACCCGCGCTTGGGTGAACCGCACCGACCCGCAGTCAAACCTTGACCGCGGCAAGGTTTCGGCGTAGCGAAAACCAAACTGGAGGTCTGACATGTCAGTAAAGTGGTTGCGCCTATTTGGCTTGACGATGGTTTCAGCATGGCTTCTTGCCGGTTGCAGTTCGCCGAAGAAGATCGACGTTGGTGGCACCTGCATTCTGAACAGCGACTGCAACTCGCCGCTGCTGTGTACCGATAGCAAGTGCCACGACGCCTGCCACGCATCGGTGGACTGTCCTCCGGGAGAGACTTGCGTGAAGACCAACGACACGAGCATCTGCCAGTTGCCGGCCGAGGCCGACTGCTCACGCACCCCGTGCGGTGGCACGTACGTGTGCGCGTCCGATCTGCGCTGCCGAACTGTCTGCCAGTCCGCCGTAGACTGTGCCGGTGGGCAGGTGTGCGTGACCAGTGTCTGCGCCGACCTGGACGAGCTCGTAACTGGAACGGACCATCTCCCGCAGAAGGGCCCGAACCTGTCTGCGGATGGCGGCACGGATGCGCAAGCAACGGCCATGGGTGGCGCGGGTGGCGGAAGCGGGTCAGGAGGCGCAGGCGGTTCCTCGGGCGGGGCTGAAGACGCTGCGGACGGCGGCAGCGGAGGTGGAGGTGGCCCGGGCGGAGCAGGTGGTGCTTCCGGGGGCGCTGCTGATGCTGCGGTTACGGGTACTGGCGGCACCAAGGATGCCCCAATCGACTCAGGCGGGGCTGGCGGAATGGCAACATCTGACGCGGGCCCGCCAGATCTGCCTGCGGGCCGGCCGGCCGACGCTGCCCTCTCGCCAGATGCCAAAGCGAGCGGCGGATCCGGTGGGGGTACGCCAGCGACGGGCGGAAGCCGCGGTGGTGCGGGTGGAATCGTGGACGGCGGCACGGCGATGGATGGTGTCATCGCGCCGCGGACATGCACCACGACGGTCCCAGGCGGACCGGTGGCGGCCACCAACTGGACTCTGGCGGGCTCCCCTTACTGCATCGAGGGTGACGTCCGTGTGAGCCTTCTGACCATCGATCCCGGGGTCGAGATCTTCGTGGACGGCGCCTTCTCGATCGAAGTTCTGACCTCGCTTACGGCTATCGGCACCAAAGCGAGTCCGATTCTGTTTTCTGTCCGGAGCCCCTCGGCGCCCGGCAATCAACGTTGGAAAGGCCTGAAGTTCCAGGATGTGCCCTCTGGATCCAATCTCACCTATGCCATCATCGAGTACGCCAGCGCCAGTGGCCTGACCCTCACCAATTCAGCAGCCCCAACGCTCGATCACTGTGTCTTTCGGTACAACAGCACGACGACCAACGGCGGTGCCATCATCGCCACGGGTATGCTCAGCAACTTGACCTTGACGGACTGCACCTTCTCCGAGAACTCTGCGACAAATAATGGAGGAGCGTTGTCCATAGCCATGGGCCAAGGCTATTCCTTGACGCTCACACGCTCCCTGTTCGAGGGCAACATTGCCAATCCGACCAACGCAGCCGGAGATCATGTGGGTGGCGCGCTGGTTTTCTCAGATGGGGACACAGTGATATCCGACTGCGTGTTCCGGGGCAATCGGGTCAACTCGCAATGTTCCAATGCCAACACCTGCACCGTAACCGCGCAGGGTGGTGCGATCTGGATGGGAGGAGCCAGCGCAGCCGTGACACGCAGCCTGTTTGTGAGTAACCAAACCTACCCGCTCAACCAGGGTAATTGCTCATGGGGCGGTTCCAGCGTGAGCCAGGGTGCCGGCCTCTACGTCAATGCAGGAACAGTGACCTCGCACAACAACATCTGGGGGTGCAACAACACCACCGCGAACTGTAATCTCGCGCCGGCAGGTGCTGGAATCTACGTCGCCGGCGGGACGGTCAGCGTCACCAACGATACCGTCGCTCGCAACTCATCCACAGGGCTCCAGTGGGCAGCTGGGACCCTGAATGTGAGAAACTCGATCATCTACGCCAACAACAGCAACGGTGCGCAGGTTGGCGGGACTGGCGCCACGCCGGATGGGGGCGTGCCCCACACCACGATCGCATACTCGGACGTGCAGGGCGGCTACGCTGGCGACGGAAACATCAGTTTCAACCCCGCATTCTCGGGCGTCTCGTGTGAGCCTGTGGATCTCGCGCTACTGAGCGGCTCGCCTGCCATCGATACGTGAGACCCCGACACAGCGTT
>PMJE01000303.1 GCA_003157315.1 Myxococcales bacterium
GCCTCGCCAAACCCTCCCGCGATGCTGCGCTGCCGGCGAAGCCGGCAGGCTACGCACGCGTGTGCCTGCGCCGACGGCTCGAAGCCGGCGCTCGACGGCAGTGTTCTTGAAGACCGGATGGATCCACATGGCGTCCCCGTAGGGCGGGATCTTGCGCCAAGCCACGAGCTTTTTCAAGAGATAGAGCCTCACGGTCTCGCCGCCGTCGGTGGCCGCGAAGCGAACCGTGCGCAATGGGACAGCAGCGCCGACCAGGGGCGCCACCAGCCTGGCGCCTAGCCGCAAGAGGCCGCGCAGTCGCCGCAATGGGCGGGCAGCGTAAAGCCAGAGGCGCTCCTCAGCCCGGGAGATGCCGCGCAACTGGTGCTTCCTCCACCGTGCCACCACCTTGCCGACAATGCGCTGGGCAGGCACCACACCATCGGGGCTGGCCAGGTTGTCGCCCTGGGTTACGATCCCGCTACGCGTGGAAATCACCCGGTGCATGATCGGCTGTCCGCTGTCGTCCTGAAAAACGATGACGTTCCCTACCCGGATGTCCTCCGGCTCGACCTTCTCGACCGCCGTCAAGCTCCCAGGCCGCAGGCAAGGCCGCATGCTGCTGCCGCGCACGAGCATCTGCATCACGGCGCAACCTCCCGGGCGCCGGGCTGGCTGCGCGGCCGCAACAGGCGCTTGGCCGGGAACAGCCCGGCGTCAAGGGCCTGCTGGCAGAACTGGAAGCCCCCAAAGAGATCGCCAGTGGCCCAGTAGGTGTGCGCCAGGCACTTGCCCATGCACTGCCGGCGAAACACGCACCTGCCGCACACGCCACCCAAAGCGTCGGGCAGGTGCTCGCGAATGTCGAGCAGCGTGGGGTTGCTCTCCCAGATGGTGCGCAGTCCAACCTCGAGCGGGTTGCCGAAATCCAGGGCCGCGACGCGCTCGCCGATGCCGCACAGGCTGGCGTGGCCTGTGCTCAGTATGCCCAAGATGTTGAGGATGCCGCAGCTACAGGCCGCCTGAGCGCGAAGCTCGGCGAGAGACTTGAAAGCTGGCGGCACGTCGAAGAACACTCGTATCTTGGTCCCCTCGGGAATCGACGACGTCAAGCCGCGATAGGTGTCCAGCACCTCGGCGACCGAGAGCAGCTCGCCCTGTCGTTCCATCTCGACCGAGCGGCCCATCGAGTTCACCACGTTGATCTTCAAGCTGCCTGCGCCCAGGTCTTCCGTGAGCCGCACCATGTCTGCCAGCACCGGCCGCGTGCCTCGGTGAAGGCAGGCGATGATCTGGAACGGCGGCCAACCCTGTCTGGTCAGGCTTTCCACGCCGCGCAGGGTCCGGTCGAACGCGCCCGGCACCCCGCGCAGGCTGTCGTGCAGCTCTGCCGTGGGGCCGTCGAGCGAGATCGACAGGTCGGTGCTGGTCTCGCGCAGCACTTCGGCCTGCCGGTCTCCGATCAGCGTGCCGTTGCTCTCCATGCGCAGCTTCAAGCCCATCTGGTGCAGCCCGCTCAGGATATCGAGAATCTCGGGGTGCATGAGCGGCTCGCCGCCGGTCAGCTTGACCGCACGCAGGCCCAGCTCCTGAGCCTGCACGATGATCTTGCGCAGCTCGGACCAGGGCAGGAACCGCTGCGACTCGGTCCCGAAGCCTGGATCGATCCAGCAGTGGCGGCAGCGCAGGTTGCAGGTGCCCGCGAGGTACAGGTAGATCTCGGACAGCGGCGGGGTTTCAAAGGGCTGGGACATGACCCACCTCCGCCACGAAGCGCCGGTAGCAATCCGCCGGATCAGGGCGGTGCAGGGAGCCGGTGAGCCCGAACTGCACTGCCGGGCAGCTTCCGTTGCAGAAAGCCGTCCACTCGCAGCCCTTGCACTCCGCCACGTCGTGCATGGGGATTTGGCGCCGCTCGCGCAAGGCGCGCAGGTGCGGGTGGCTGCGCCAGATCTCGCGAATGGGGGTCTCGCCGATCCGGCCCATCACCATGGTCGCCAGCATGTTGCAAGGGGTGATGGTCCCGTCGTGGTTGATCGCGATCTTGTCAAAGACGCAACCACAGGCAGTCAGGCAACCCATGCGCGACGTGGGCTCGCCTCCGGCAAAGCGTGCGGTTTCCATGGCGTGAAACATGCGCCAGCGGGCCAGCGGTCCGGCCATGGCAGTCACCCGCCCCGGGTACCGGCGATCAAGCCGAGCCAAGGCGAGCATCGCGGCCCGCTCCAGCTCGGGCGGGAGACGGATGCTGTCGGCATGCCGGCAGGAACCCATCTCGATGGCATCGTTGGTGCCGAAGCTGCGGAGCCCGACGTCGTCCAACAGCAACTCGGCGATACGTTCGAGATCGCCCACGTTGTGCTGGTTGATGGTCACCCGGCTGGTGACAGGCAGGCCGGCCTGCTTGAGCAGGCGAAGCCCGCGCAGCGCTTTTTCGAAAGATCCGCGTCCCCGGGAGGCATCGTGGATCTCGGCGCGCGAGCCGTCGATGGAAACCTGGATGCTGTCCAGGCGGGTCCGGCGTTCCAGCAGCCGCGCCACCACAGCGTCGTCCACCAGTGTCCCGTTGCTCAGCAGCGAGTAGCGCATCCGGTTCTCGATCGCGCGGTCGATCAGAACCCAGAGATCGCGGCGGGTGAACACCTCGCCGCCTGACAGGCACACGCTGCGCACTGCCAGCGACCCGAGTTCGTCGAAGAAGGCCAGCCAGGCGTCGGTCGGCAGGTCGGNNGCGGGATCGACGAACTGCTGGGCCAGCAACTCGGCCGCAAACGACTGCACGTCGCGTGTGGCGGACTCGGCGTCAACCCCGGTGAAGGCCCCCGCCATTTCCACGGCGATCTCGCTTGGGCTGAGCCTGCCATCCAGCCGATCCCAGATGAACGTGCCTGTCTCGTTGAGCAGACGCTCGCAGCCCAGGTCAGCCTGGTAGAGCAGGGCGCTGCTGCCGTTGACGCGCCTTGCGGACACGCACCGACCGCGCGCAACTGCCGTGTTCGAGCACGCCTGGCTCATGGGCGGCAAGCCTAGCACCGGTTGCGCAAGGGCGCAGTCAACTCCCCAGTCCCCCAGCTCTCATCTGGCGCTGCCAGGCGAGGGCGTAGGCACCGCCTTTGGCCAGGAGTTCCTGGTGTCCGCCTGACTCGATCACGCGTCCCTCGTCCATCACGTGGATGCGGTCGGCGTACATGGCGGTGGTAAAGCGATGGGTGATGATGAGCGCGGTCCGTCTCTGCGCGAGGGTGCGGAACCGCGTCAGCCAGTCGGCTTCGGCCCAAGGGTCCATGGCGCTGGTAGGCTCGTCGAGGATGATGACCGGGGCGCGTCGCTGGAATGCCCGCGCGAGCGCGATACGCTGCCACTCGCCCACGCTGAGGTCGGTGCCCCCAGCGAACCACTTGCCGAGCAGAGTCTTCTGGCCCTCGGGCAGCCGGGTGACGATCTCCTCAGCCCCGGCCTCGCCGATCGCGTTTTCGATTACGCCCGGCCCCGGGGACGCCGCGAGATCCCCGAGCGCGATGTTCTCGGCCACCGTAGCGCTGTACTGCACCGGCTCTTGCATCAGCACGGTGACCAGGCGCCGGACCTCGCGCACCCGCATCTGGCGCAGGTCAACCCCGTCGATCCGGACTGAGCCAGCGTCGGGATCGTACAGGCGGCAGAGCAGCTTCACCAGGGTGCTCTTGCCCGCGCCATTGCGGCCCACCACGGCGGTGATACTGCCGGCGGGAATGGCCAGGCTGAAGTCCTGCAGGGCCACGCGATTGCTTCCCGGGTAGCGAAAGCTGACCTTGTCGAACGAGATGCCTTGGCCGAGGGCCGAGGGAGCGGGCAAGGCGCGCTCCTGCTCCACCACCTTGCGATCGAGCGACAAGAACTCGAACAGATCACCGAGAAACAGGCTGTTGCTGTACGCTTCGCCCACGCTCGCAAGCAAGGAGCCTGCCAGACCCTGTCCCTGGTTGAAGGCCTGGAAGAAGAGCGCGAGATCCCCGAGGCTGGTCTGCTGCTGCGTCGTCCGCCACACCATCCATAGCGCCGCGCCGGCGGTAACCAGCAGTCCGCACGCGCTCGCCGCCGCCTCGGCCAGCCCCTGGTCGCGGGCCAGCTTGCGCCGCTCGCCGCGAAGCTGGCTCCGCACTGCTTCGTAGGCTGACTGAAAATGCGCGCCGAGATCCAGGAGACGCAACTCGGCGGCGGTCTGGCGCGCGGTCAGCAGCCAATCGTAGTACCAGCTCCGGCGCTCCGGCGCGGTCGCCAGCAGGCGCCAGCGGTAGAGTCGCAATCGATGGTGGAGCAGGACGAAGAATGCCGGCAGGGTGCTGACCACCAGCGCGGCGGGAAGCCATACGCCGTAGCGAAGCAGAACAGCCACCATGGCGACCAGGGTAATGCTGTGCTGGAGCATGCTGCCCAGGTTTTCGAGCAGCATCATCGGCCGGTAGCTGGCCTCGTGTTGCGCGCGATGAAGATGATCGAAGTATTCGGGCAGATCGTAATAGGCCAGGTCGACCTCGACAGACTTGCGGTGAATTAGGGCGCGGATGTGATCCTGGACCAATTCGGACAGGCTGGCGCGCACCCAGCCGGCTGTGCTTCGCAGCACCCCGCCGACCAGCAAGACCGCGGCCATCAACCCGAGTGGCAGCAGGGTGGGCCATACGTTTTGCCAGGTGGCGCCCCGGCGCAGGACCGGCACCAGACTGTCCACCACGGATCGGGTGAGGGTCACGGTGGCGACCGGGAGCAGCCCCTGCACGGCCAGTAGCACCACCCAGGTGACGGTCCACCCCGGGGCCGCGTCGCGGACCAGGGCCAAGGTGCGCGGGAAGTACGGGAGCAGTGCGAACACCCGCCTGAGCTTGGCGGCGATGAGATTCAGGCTACCCGGCATGAGCAAAACTAGAGTAGGCGACAAGCTGGAGATTGGCCAGGGTTGTCGCCGTTCACGATTTTGCGCTGGCATGGCTTGACTCAGGGCTGGGTTCGCAGTCTGTTTCAGCTCGTGGCAAGCGGAACGCCAAACGACCTGACTGCCGAGGAACGCGTGCTGCTGCGGCTGGCGCGCCAGGATCTGCGCGAGGAGGACGCGCGCTTGCTGCGTGCGCAGAGTGGAATCGACTGGGACAAGGTCGCCGGGCTGGCTTTGCGCGGAGGAATCGCCGGGCTGGTGAAGAGCAACTTGCGACAACTTGGGATCAGAGACGTGCCTCGCCCGCTAGCAGTGGCCAGCCTGCGTACCGAGGCGGAGAACCGCATGCTCCTGCGCGAGACCATCGCGGTGTGCACGCAGGCGAGCGCGCTGGGCGCGCTGCTGCTTCCACTCAAGGGAATTGCACTTGTCGCCTCCGGGCTCTACTCACACCCCAGCTTCCGTTCCATGTGCGACGTGGACTTGCTTTGCCAACAGGATCGGTTCGAGCAGGTGTTGGGTATGCTGCGGGACAGGGGCTTCGTGCAGACCGAGTACTTCGCTGCCCAGCGCGCCTTCTACCACCACGTCGGGCTGGTCAAGGCCGTCGGCAACCGGCAACTCATGTTCGAGCTACACTGGCAGCCGACTCACGGATTCTACGCCTATTCCGAGGTGGTTGCGGGATGGTTCAGCCGGTCAGGACGCGCAAGTACGCCGGATGGGGAGCTGCCCAGCCTCTCGCCCACGGACCTGCTGCTGTCCGTGGGCCTCCACCTTGCGACTCACCGGTTCCGAAATGCGCTCAAGTGGTTGGTGGACATCGCCGAGATCTCCCGTCGCTGGCAGGCCGAGATCGACTGGCGGCAGCTGTGGGGCGATGCCCGCAGGCTGGGAGCCGCCAATGCGTTGACCTTCGGGTTCAGGATGGCTGTGCGCCTGCTCGACGCACCCATCAACGGGTTGCCATCGCCCGGGCTGCGCGAGCGACTCGGCCGTCGCTTGTCTCCGGACACGGCCCTGGTTCGTAGCGAGCCCCAGCCCGACAACCTGTCGCGCGGGCTGATCCATTTCCTCCTCTACGACGACAGCCGAGACGGGATCCGCTTGCTTATGCACAAGACCGCGGAGATCGCGGAGCGGCGCCACATCAACCTGCGCTTCTTGCGCTGGAGCAGACAACGGATCGCCGACAAGGACGAGAAGAGTTGAGTAGAACCACGCCCGCCACAGGCGGTGTCGCCAGTGCCGCTCCATTTCCTAGTCAGTCGCAGGAGCTCCGCTCCGGCGGCGCCGGGCGACCTACCGGGCGCAGGTCGCCTTTGAGCAGTCAGGCTACAACCAGCCCCCGCACGTGGGATTCCACATTGGCGCGGGCATGGCCGACCCGCCCACGCCCGACATTACTGAGCGACTGCCCATTGTTGTTTCGGCCACTGCCGATTCGCCGGTCAACGACTGACTGAAGCCGGGTCGGCAAGTCCCAGCCGCGCAAGCTGCACCCGGAAATTCGCGGCATCGGTGAAGACCTCCGCCTGGATGCCGAGCGTGCGGGCGACCTGCACGAAAGCCAGCACGTCGTCGAAAAAGACACAGGCCTCGGGCGGCGGGTTGCCCAGGCGGCGCAGCGCCGCACGGAAGATCTCGGGATCCGGTTTGGCCAAACCGAGTTCGTACGACAGCACGTGGGCGCTGAAACGCTCGAGCAGAGGAAGCTGCGGCCGCAGGAAATGCCACTGCATCTCGTTGGTGTTGGAGATCAGCGCGAC
>PMJE01000503.1:0-16745 GCA_003157315.1 Myxococcales bacterium
CGCCGGCTGTTCCAGCTTCCAGGTCGTGAAGGTGGGCCGGGCTGAGGAAGATATCACCACTGCCGTGTCGCCCCCTGCCTCGGAGATGCGGATGGCGCGCACCTGCGCCGTATCAGCAAATGCGGGGGTAGAAACCCAGACGCCCATGAGGACGCCGAGCACGATCGCGGGTTTCCTACTCGCGTGGGGAGCCCGCCGNNCCCTTTCAGGGTTCCCATGTCAGAAGACATTGTTTGACTGGTCATTTCTCTGCCCCCTCTGGATTGACCAGAACGGCTTTCTCTAGAGCATGGGTTTCTCCGCCCGACCCGACTTCCGCCAACTCCAACACCACGCGGTCGGACAGGATCTTGGTGACACGTGCGGCTGATTTGGAAAGGTAGTCGCCCCGCTTGATCACCTGTCCCAGGCCACTCGGATCCCGGAACATGGCGCGCGGATTTGCGTCGCCGGTGATCACCGCAATCAGGGTCAGCTCCTCGAGCGAGAACTTCCCGAAAATAGACGGAACCACTTGTTGGACGTTCACCCGAGCACCTCGATCAGTGAATATCCCGGTGAAGGACCGAAACGGGTCTCGGTTCGCGTCATCAGTTTCGTTGAAGTCTTCGTCGCGTAGGACTTTTCTGCGCAGAATGGTCAGTCGCTGCTGCAGAGCGTCGGCTGCTGCGGCAGCGGGACTCGTCGGTGCAGCAGCATTGCCGCCCGGGCCGGGTTTGGCCGGCGAGTTGGCAGGTGCCGCGCGTGCAACCGAATAGTCCGCCCAAGGCGCGAGCGCGACACCGACAACCAAGAGCTGGATCCACCTCATGTTCCCCCTCCGGTGTCGCCCTGATCATTGTAGCGGAAGGTCACGGCGTAAAACTTGGCGCGCAGCCGGGGTGAGCCCGATTCATCACCACTTTTCTCCATGCTCAAAGCCAGATTCTCCACGTTCACGATGCGAGGGAGATCGGCGACGTTCTTGAAGAACTTGGTGATGGTGTGATAGCTGCCACGGATCTCGATGCGGACCGGAATGCGCACATACAACTCGGCGGGCGCTTCCGACTCGATGGCCAGATTGAGAACCTCCAAACCCGCAAGCTCCGCCTGTTCCTGGATATTGGAAAGGAAAGTGGGAATTTCCGCCCGCTTGGGCAAGGCTTTGAGCAAATCACGTTGCTCCTGCTGCAATTGCGTCAGCTCGTTCCGGTAGGCCAGATACTCCTTCTTGCGCTTTTCGTAGTTTTCCTTTTCGGCAATCAGATTGCGCTGCTGGACCTCGCCCGCCTTAATCTGATCCTGCAAATCCATGTAGAACAACATGTAGTAGACGACCACCACCAACACGATGACACCCGCCGTGATACCGACCTTCACCGAGGTCTTCAGTCGCAGCAGTTTCCGCAGGATGTCGTTCATGTCAGTAAACCACGTTTGCCGAGAGGCCGAAGTTGACGAACTTGACTGTGCGCCCCGATACCTGGCTGGTCGAGTCCAGGTTCACGTCGCTGAAGAACACCGATGAGTTCAGTCGTTTGAGAAATTCCGCCACGTCTTCGTTCGACTTTGCCGCGCCTCGGATTCTCACGTGCTTCTGCTCCTCGGAATAGCCCTCCAGCCATACGCGGCGAGCATCCCAACTTGCGTTGAACCCGGCGTTGGGGTCGCGCCGAAGCGTCTCTTCATAGGTGACCCGGTCGAAAGTTGGCCCCTTGCCTGGGCTCAGGATTTCGGACATTTCGCGCAACAGATAGACCGGCCCGTTCCGCCCCGAATCTAGCGCCTGAATCGTCTTTCGCTGCCGCAACAGCTCTTCGCGCTGAGCGCGAACCTTGTCGTAGTCGCCGATTTCCTGCTTCAGGCGAGCCACGTCCGCCGTGATAATGGTGTTCCTGCGTTTGATTTCGTCGAGCTGACCGGCCGACTGCAAGTGCAAGAAGACGACCCCGGCCACGGTGGCCAGTATGGCCACGCCCATGTACGCGAACTGCCGCTGGCTGGCTTCGGCCCGCTTGACCTTCCTGATGGGAAGCAGGTTTATGTGGATCACTGCTTGTCCCCCGGGCGACGCAAAGCCAGGCCCACCGCGACCGCAGCCTCGGCCGCGTGCTGCTGAATGAAGGCCATGTCGAACTTGCGTTCGTCCNNTGGAACTTGCCGGCCACGCTGTCGGCAACCGAGGCGATGACCGCCTCCACCTCTTGCGGGACCACTTCACTGGCACCCTCGCCCGCCGAGCCGATTTTCCACGCCTCGGCTTCCTCTTGGCTCACATTCAGGCGCTTCTGAATCTCCTCGGTAAACGCGTTTCCGCCAACGGTCACGTCGCGCGTGAATGCGCTGGTGCCTCCGGCCACGATGTTGATGTTGCAGAGAGTGGCGCCGACGTTGATGATGGCGACCGCCTCCTCGGGAATAACCGTGTAGTTGGCCTCGTAGGCATTCTGGATGGTGAAGGCGGCCACATCCATGATCATTGGCTGCAGCTTGGCCTCGCGAATGACCATGCTGTAGTCGGAGACGACTTCCTTCTTGGCCGCCACCAGCAGAAGCTCCATCTGGCCTCCGGCGCCACTCTCGCTGCCGACCAGCTGGTGATCAATCTCCACGTCGTCCTTGGAGAAGGGGATGTGGTGCTCGGCTTCCCAAGGAATCTGCTCCTCCAATTCCTCGGGTGTCATGGGCGGGACCTTGATCTTCTTGATGATGACGGAGTGTCCAGAGATGGCGGTGGCCACCTCTTTGCCTTTGATCCCGAGGTTGTCGCGCAACGTCTTGATGGCCTCGACCACGGCGGTCTGGTTCATGATCGCGCCGTCGACGATGGTCTGCGCCGGTAGCGGCTCGAAACCGAAGTTGACCAGCTGAAGGCCCTTGGAGGTTTCCCTGATCTGGACGACCTTCACGGAGCTCGAACCTATGTCGAGTCCTATGCAGTTCCTAGGCATCGCTGTCGTCTCCGCGTGACGGCCTTCATTTCCCTACATGGTGGGGCATCTGCGAAAAAGGTCAAAAAACCACCTTCTCCTATTCCTATCGTTCACTTCGCCTTCCAAGTTGAGCCGGCCGGTATCGGCGTGGTCGGAGTGGGGGTTTGCTCACCCCTATTTCCGTATGCGTCGAAGTCTCGCGCATCCCGCGCGCTGGCGATTCCGTACTCCCTTATCTTGTAAAGGAGTGCTCGGTGACTGATCTCCAACAGCTCGGCGGCCTTGGTCCGATTGCCCTTGGTGCGTTCCAGGGCGCGGCGGATGAGCGTCTCCTCGGAACGCCGCGAAGCTCGCTTGATCGACAGATCGCCGTCGTCTGCCGCTGCTTGCACCGCAGGCGTCGGGAAACCAGCTACACGTAGCCGTTCGGGCAGAGAATCGACGTCGATCTCAGGACCCTCGGCCAGCGCGATGGCGCGCTCCACGGTGTTCTCCAACTCCCGGACGTTCCCCGGCCAGTCGTACTCCGTCAGAATGCGCAGAGCCTCGGGCGTGACCCGCGAGATTTGCAGGCCCATGCGGGCGTTCATGCGGTGGAGGAAGTGCTCCAGCAAGAGCGGGATGTCCTCGCGCCGGTCGCGCAACGGCGGCAGATGCAAGGCGAAGACGTTTAGCCGGTAGTAAAGGTCCTCGCGGAATGCGCCCCGCTTGACCTCGTCGGCCAGGTCGCGAGCGGTAGCGGCCACCACGCGGACATCCACCTTGGTGTCCTGGCTGTCGCCCAGGCGGCGAATCTCGCCCTCCTGCAGTACACGCAGCAGCTTGACCTGCAGGTTGAGCGGCAACTCTCCAATCTCGTCGAGGAAGAGGGTTCCGCCCGTGGCCTCTTCGAACAGGCCTTTGCGATCTCGGTTCGCGTCGGTGAATGCGCCCTTGCGATGACCGAACAGCTCGGATTCGAGCAAATTCATCGGGATGGCGCCGCAGTTGACTGCAATGAAGGCCGCGCGGGCGCGCGGCGAGTTGCTATGGATGGCGCGAGCCACCAGTTCCTTGCCGGTGCCCGATTCACCGTCGATGAGCACGGTGGTCTTGAACTCCGCTATCTTGCGCACGGTGCGGAACAGCTCAATCATCTGCGGACTGCGCGCGACCAGATCGCCAAAGGTCCCCTCGGGCCCCTCGCCGCCAGAACGAACCTGGCGGGCCAGATTCTGGTTCTCGCGAAACAGGCGCTCGCGTTCCTCGGCCTTGCGCAGAAGCAGGATTAGCTCGTCGGCTTCAAAGGGCTTGGACAGGTAGTCGTAGGCACCCCGCTTCATGGCTTCGATGGCCACGTCCTTGCTTCCAAAGGCGGTCATCACGACGACGGTGGCATCCAGGTTGCGTCTGCGCACCTCATCCACGAGTTCCATGCCGCTNNGCGCTGTCGACGGAAGGCACGCCCACCGGCTCATAGCCTTCCCGCTTGAGCAGCGTCTGCAGCATATGACGAAGGTTCTCTTCGTCATCCACCACTAGCACGCGCCGCATGTGACCTCAGGAGTGTGGGCGTTGCGTGACATGAGGTGATGGGCGAAACTCTATCGTATCATGAACCCGTGTATTTACGCTAGGTTCGGCCGCCTTTTCATTGATAATCCGATCCATGAACCGTCGTCCCGTCATCGTGGGCATCGATCAGGGCACCACCGGAACCACCGTGCTGGTGCTCGACCAGCACCTCACGATCTTGGGTCGAGGCTATTGCGAGATCCCGCAAAGCTATCCGACTCCCGGGCAGGTGGAGCATGACCCCGAGGCGATCTGGCAGTCGGTGCTGACCGCCTTTGCGCAAGCGCACGCCCAGGCGGGGCCGGGCGAGATTGCGGCCATTGGTATCACCAATCAACGCGAAACCACCGTGCTGTGGGAGCGTGCGACCGGCAGGCCGGTGGCGCCGGCCATCGTCTGGCAAGACCGACGCACCGCCGAGATGTGTGATCGCTTGCGCGCCCAGGGTCAAGAAGCGCTGGTGCGCGAACGGACCGGCCTGGTGCTCGACCCCTATTTTTCCGCCGGCAAGATTGCCTGGCTGCTCGACAATATCCCCGATCTGCGGCGAAAGGCCGAGGCTGGCGAGATTGCCTTCGGCACCGTCGACAGCTTCCTGCTCTGGCGTCTCTCGGGCGGACAGGTCCATCTGACGGATGTGTCCAACGCCTCGCGCACCTCGCTCTTCGACCTGGAGCGACTGCAGTGGAGTCCGGAGATGTGTCGCATGTTTGGCGTGCCCGCTGGGCTCCTGCCCAGGGTGGGTCCGTCCTCAGGGCGGCTGGCGGTCACGCGCGGTTTGGCCGAGATCCCTGACGGCATTGCACTGGCCGCGGCAGTGGGCGATCAGCAGGCCGCGCTTTTCGGCCAACAGTGTCTGCGGCCCGGCGACGCCAAGTGTACCTTTGGCACGGGCTCGTTCCTTCTCATGAACGTTGGCCCACGACCCGTGCTCTCGCGCCACCGGCTGCTCGGCACAGTGGCATGGCAGCGGAGCGCGGGCACCGCCTATGCTCTCGAAGGAAGTGCCTTTGTCTCAGGCGCGCTCATCCAGTGGCTGCGCGACGGACTCGGCATCATCAGGCAGGCGTGCGAAAGTGAAGGGCTGGCCGCTTCCGTGCCCGACGATGGGGGCGTCACGATTGTGCCTGCTCTGGCCGGGCTGGGCGCACCGCACTGGCGCCCCGAAGCGCGCGGCGCGATTCTTGGCCTCACGCGCGGCACCCGGGCTGCCCATATCGCACGCGCGGCCCTGCAGGCGATAGCCCTGCAGAATGTCGATCTGGGTCATGCCATGGAGCAGGACTCGGGCCGTTCCCTGACCACTTTGCGGGTGGACGGTGGCGCCACCGCCAACAACCTGCTCATGCAGATCCAGGCGGACCTGCTCGGCGCCGACATCTTGCGTCCTGCGCAGGTCGAGTTGACCGCACTCGGTGCGGCGCACCTGGCGGCGGAGGGCGTAGGCCTGGAGCTCGACCCGAAAACCGCGACAGATTCCGGCGCAACCGTCTTCCATCCGCGCATGCCCGCCCCCGAGCGCGACCGCATCCTGTCTCGCTGGCAGGAAGCCATTCCCAAGGCCTAGTTTCATGCTTCGACTCTTTGTCGCAGTGGACTTGCCAGCGGAACTTCGACCCGTGGTCGCGGGTCTGGCTCAGGGCATAGGCGGCGCGCGCTGGACACGGCCTGAGCAGTTGCACATCACGCTGCGTTTCCTGGGCGACACGCCGGAAGACCGGTTGGGTGACCTGCGCGCGCGCCTGCGCCAGGTTCGCATGCCGGGCTTCGAGCTTGCACTTCGGGGCACCGGCGTGTTTCCGCCGGCGGGAACGCGCAAGCCGGCGCGGGTCCTCTGGCTTGGCCTCGATCCGCCCGAGCCCCTGCAAGCGCTCAAGTACAACATCGATGCGGTGCTTGGGCCTGACCCCGAAACCTCAAAGCGCGGTTTCTCGCCCCATCTGACCCTGGCTCGTTTTCCGACGCGGCCGCGCCATGAGCTTGACCGTTTCCTGGCCGAGCATGCCGGGTTCGACGGCGGCAGTTTCCTGGCAAACAGCTTTCACCTCTACCAGAGCACCCTGCGTCCCCAAGGTGCGCTGCACGAGATCGTCGAAAGCTTCCCGCTGCTAGCCTAACGGCCAACTGTTCCATCGGCCGCAGATCGTGGTAAGGGTTTGCTCTGTCACATGGACAAGACCAGCGGCGTCAGCCAACCCACCCCCTCGGCCTCCGGCCGCGAGGGGATCTGGTGGGCCTTGCTCATCCTGTCTTTGGCCGGGCTGCTTGTCTCGATGATCCTGGCCCGCATCCATTTCCAGGTGAACACCCAGGCCGGGTTCCACAGCTTCTGCGGCCACGACGGCACCTTCAACTGCGACGACGTGGCCCGCAGCCGCTATTCGATCTTGCTGGGAGTGCCAACAGCGCTCTGGGGAGTTCTTGGCTATCTCTTGGCGGCCGTAGTGGCGCACGCGGGGCTGCGTGCCTGGCGCACCGCCTTGACCGCGGCGTGCTGCCTTTTGCTCTTCACCGGATTTGCCGCGCTCAGCGGCTCGCTGGGCGCCATCTCGGCTTTCCGCTTGCATGCCCTGTGCATCCTCTGCGTTACCACCTACGGCATCAACCTGCTGCTCTTCGTACTGGCCCTGGTGCAAGCCGGAAGCATCGGCTTTCGCGAAGTGGCCGTAGCACCCTGGTGCTTGGTTCGCGAAAGTCCGGGCAAAGCCGCGCTGGTCCTCATCCTGCTGGGTGCCGTGGCGGTAGGACTTGTCGCTTTGGTTCCGCCCTATTGGCGGCGAGAAGCGCCCGCTCACACACACCGGATGGCACTGCAAGGCCTGGCCCGCGGCGAGGCGCCGGGCGGCGGCCACTGGCTCGGGGCAGAGAAGCCTACCGTAACCATCACCGAGTTCTCCGACTACCAGTGCCCCCACTGCCGACAAGCCCACGCGCAGTTGCGCGCCATCGTTGCGCGGTTCCCTGATCGGGTGCGCCTGATTCACCGCCACTTTCCCCTCGATCAGGAGTGCAACCGCAGCATTGAGCGGCCCTTCCACCAGTCCGCTTGCCGGGCCGCGGTTATCGCCGAGTGTGCAGGCCGGGCCGGGCGCTTCTGGGAAGCCAACGACGCTTTGTTCGATCCATCGATCTCCCTCGACGATCTGTCCGAGGAAAAGCTTGCGGCTGATCTCAAGCTGGATCCCGCCGCGCTCGCGCGCTGTATGAAGGGCGAAGGGCTGGCGGCCGTGAAAAACGACGTCGAGGTCGGCATCGCGCTTAAGTTGGACGGCACGCCGGCCTTCCTGGTCGACGGCAACGTGTACATCGGCAATCTTCCCGGCTCCGTGCTCGAGCCGCTGCGGCCCCCGCCCGACGCTGCTAGGTAGTTTCAGCGCAAAGCAGTTGCTTCTCCAGCGCGCGCATGCGACTGGACTGGCCGGGGCGGTGGTGGTCGTGGCCAAACAGGTGGCAGAGCCCATGTACCGCCAGGCGTTCAAGCTCGCCGCCCAGATGGATGCGGCCTGCGCGCCGGCTGGCGGTTTGCACCGAGATCACGATGTCGCCGAGGAAAATCCTATCGCCGGCCGGATCGGCCTCGCCGGCAAGCTCCTGCATGTGAAAGCTCAACACGTCAGTGGCGCGATCGAGACCACGAAACTCGCGATTGAGCGCACGGATCTCGTCATCGTCGGTGAACACCAAAGTTGCCGACGAGCGCGAGCGCCCTAGTCGGTGCAAGGCGGTGCGCAGGCGATTCGCGACTTTGCGGCGCACCGCCGCGCCGACCAGACGGCCAGCGCCTTTTCGGACGACGACATCAATGGGCACAGACACGAGCATAGACGGTTCACGTGCCATTCACCACGCCCGAGTACTTGCAGGACGGAAGCTACCTATTCCACACAGAGACACGGAGGCCACAGAGACCACAGAGGGAGATGGCGTAGGCACCTCTCCGGTCCCAGCCCCTTCTTCTCTTCCGACCTCCCGGTCCTCCGTGCTCTCTGTGTGAAATAGCTAGCTCTCTCCAGTTCGAGCTAGAGGCTTCGCTTGTAAATCTCCGCACCCACGAAGACGCGAAACAGATCGGCATCGCAGCGGCCGGTCTTGACCTCGCTCTCCAGGATGGCCAGCGCACGGTGCGCCGGAACCGCAGCCTTATAGGGCCGGTCCGCCGCGGTCAGCGCATCGAAAATGTCGGCAATGGTCAACATGCGCGCCTCAACCGGAATCTCCGCACCGCGCAGGCCAGCCGGGTAACCCGCGCCGTTGAGCAACTCGTGGTGGGCGGCAGCGATGAGCGGCACCTTACGCAGTGATCGGCCCCAAGGAATGGTCTGCAGGAAGGCCACGGTGTGGTTAACGTGGCTCTCGATCTGCTGGCGCTCCAGCGGCGTCAGGCTACCGCGCGGCACTTGTAAAGCCGCCACCTCTTCCGGCAAGAGATACGGCCTGGCTTGGCCGACTTCGTCGACGTACTTCCACGCCGCCACTTCCGCCAGACGCGCCAGCACCGGCTGTTCCAGCAGGGTCGGCTCGTTGGCGGTCACAACCAGGCGCCAGCACTCGTCGAGCGCTGCCAGTTGCTCGCTCTGTTCTCGCTCGATCGCCGGCAAAGCCTCGCCCGGGCCGCCTCGTCGCATGTGCTCCACTTGCCGGCGCAGCGACTCGGCCTCGACCGACTTGCGCACATAGGCGAGGCGCAGGCGGATGGCCTCAAGTTGGTAGTCGTAGAGCTTCTTGGCCTTGACCAGCACCTGCTCGCGCACGCCGACTTTCCCGAAGTCGTGCAACACCCCCGCGTATTCGATCTGGCGCAGGTCTTCGCGCGAGAAGTGCAAAGCAGCAAGCGGGCCTTCGTCGACCGCATCCACGTTCTCGGCCAGGGCTACGCTCAAGGTGGCCACCCGGCGCGAATGGCCGGATGTGGTCGGATCGCGCGACTCGATCGCGGTGACCGAGGCGTCGACGAAACTCTCGAACAGGCGGTAGATTTCGTCGTACAGGATCGCATTCTCCAGCGACACGCCCGCTTGCGATGCCAGCGCCAGCGCCATCTCCTCCGCACGCTCGTCGAACGGGACCACGCCTTCCTCGAAATCGGCCGGGGTGGACAGCACCTGGCTCGGCCGGCGCTTCTTGTTGATGAGCTGGATGACGCCGATGACCTCGCCCTCGGCCGACAACATGGGCACGGTCAGCATCGAGCGCGCGCGGTAGCCGATCTTGTCGTCGAAGCTGCGATTGTGCGCGCTGGCCCCGGTGGCCGCCGCGGCCTGCCCAACGTCGGGCACGTTGATTGGCCGACCGGCCAACACCGCGCGACCCGCCACCGAGGTGTCGTCAACCGGCAGGGTGAACTCCTTGAAGTCCACCGCGACAGAATCGTTTTGCGACAGCATGAAGTGCAACCGGGCCGGATGGCTCTGCAGGCCACCCGCCGGGGTAAACATACGGCGCCGGCCGACCTCCCCCAGAGTCCGCGGCAACCGCGCGGGATCGCCGAAGGCCAAGCCGTCGGGCTGGCCGTTGCCGTCGGCGTCGGCCGCCTCCAGCACGTACACGCTGCCGGCGTCAGCGCCGGTTATGCGCCGGCTCCGGTCAAGGATCAGGTCCAGCAGCTTGCGAATATCTCGCTCGGAAGACAAGGCGCGTGAGATAGCCAGCAGCTCGTTGCGCTCGTAGCGCGAGCGCTCGATGGGGCTCGGCTCAGACACGGGTTGCTGCGATCCCATGACTCTGGTTTCTCCTCGACACGTCGTCAACCCTCACTGCCAGGCGGCCGGCCGCTGCCATTGTTCTGCGCCTTGCGGTCGTAGGCGCGGATGATCTCGGCCACCAGCGGGTGGCGGACCACGTCGACTTCGGTGAAGTAGCAGAAAGCGATGCCCTCGATCCCGCGCAGAAGCGATTCCGCCTCGGTCAGGCCGGAGCGCCGATGGTCGGGCAGATCGATCTGGGTCACGTCCCCGGTGATGACCGCCTTGGACTCGTAGCCCAAGCGGGTGAGAAACATCTTCATCTGCTCATTGGTGGTGTTCTGCGCCTCGTCCAGGATGACGAACGAATCGTTGAGCGTGCGGCCGCGCATGAACGCGATAGGCGCGATCTCGATCATCCCGCGCTCGACCAACTGGTGCGCGCGATCGAAGTCCATCATGTCGNNGCAAGGCATCGTAGAGCGGCCGCAAGTAGGGCGAAACCTTCTCCTCCATGCTGCCGGGCAAGAAGCCCAGGCGCTCGCCTGCCTCAAGCGCCGGCCGGGTCAGCACGATGCGCTTGACCCGCTTTTCCATCAGTTCGCGCAAGGCCAGCGCCATGGCGAGATAGGTCTTGCCAGTTCCCGCAGGCCCGATGGCGAAAACGATGTCGCGCTCGCGGATGGCGTCGACGTAGCGCTTCTGCGCAAGGCCTTTGGGTGCGATGGGCCGGGCGCGGCTGCCCACCAGGATGGTGTCGGAAAAGACTTCCTGCAGGTTGGCGTTGGCATCCCCGCGCAGCACATGCGCCGCGCGCGTGACGTCCTCGGGCCCCACCGAGCGGCCGCCGCGCACCATGTGGTAGAGCTGTTCCACCAGGCGGCGCGCCTGCGCGATGGCGTCGGTCGGGCCCAGGAAAGTCAGCTCGTTTCCCCGCGAGTGCAGCCGAGCGCCGGTCTCTAGCTCGATCCGCTTGAGATTGGCGTTCTTCTCGCCGAACAACGAAAGCGCAACGCGGTTGTCGTCGAGGACCACTCGGTCCGACTCGACATCCGTAGTTTCTCGCAGGGGATCGCTTGGCCGCTGACTCAATCGAACCTGATCCTGTGTACCACGGAACCCACGTCGCAACCAGCGTCCCGTCGTGCGATGGGTTTCTGCCAGTCGCCGCGCCCTGCAGCGCGGCGTGATCTCTCGCGTCTACCGAACCGAAGCCTATCGCCGCCAAAAACTCTTGACCGTGCGTTCCCATTCATCGGCCATGAGCTGATGTCCCGCAGGGGTCGGGTGCACCCCGTCCCAAATCCAGTATTCCACCGGCGCCTTGTCGCAGGCGTCATCGAACGCCTTCTGAAAATGAACCACCGGGGCTTTGTACTTCGCGCCAAGTTTCGCAACCACCTGCTGAATCTTGCCGATGGCGTCCAGCCACTCGCTCAACTTTGCCTTGCTGTGCTTTCCGGGAAGCATGAAGGGCTCGCACAGCACGATCTTGATTCCCGGCAACGCTGCCACCGTGTCGGCCAGCAGCTTGTCGTAGGCCTTTTCGAACTCCTCGACCGGAACCTTCCTGCCGGTATCTATGCTGTGCCAGACCTCGTTGACACCAATCAAGATACTCAGGATATCCGGCTTGAGGGCGATGGTGTCATTCTGCCAACGAGCAGCCAAATCGGGAACCTGGTTGCCCGTCACCCCGCGATTGAGGAAGGTGAGATTTCGATCGGGAAAGTGCCCGCCAAACTCAGCGGCCACGATATAGGCATAGCCGTGTCCGAGGCTGTGGTTGAGGTCGTCGGTTGCGCCACGACCACCATCAGTGATCGAATCACCTTGGAACAAGATGCGCGCACCCTTGCGAAAGACCGGTGGCGGGCCGCCAGCGGCCTGAACCGACGGCACAAACACCGCAAGGGCCAGTGCAACCAAGAACAGTTGGGTCACGGTTGTTTTGATCATGAAACGCTCCCAATGTGTCGTGGATCCGTAAAGCGCACGGGGATAGACAGCGGCAGCGCTGGGTTGCCGATCGCCTCCGGCAAAATCGCAGATTGTTAGGTTTTGTCAACTGCGCACCCCATCCAACGGATTCCTAAGCAGGAGGTAGGACTGCCGCCGTGCCAAGCAATGAGCCCATGTTGGGTGCTGACTACGCCTGCTCGCTGCCGTCCATGTACCTCATCGAACCTGGGAACATCTGCAACCTCAAATGCCCTTCTTGCCCTACCGGGGGGCTATGACGAGGAGGCCGAGTCCGCTCCGCGCTGGACGCCCTTGGAAATCGCGCGCGTTCCGGCGATCAGGCCATAGCTCTTGAGCTTGCGGTACAGCGTGGCCGAGCCGATGTGGAGCTGCACGGCGGTGTGGGTCTGGTTTCCTCCGTTCAATTCCAGTGCCGCGAGGATGTACTCCTTCTCGATCTCATCCAGCGGTCGCACCGTCCCCTTGCTGGCCACCGGCCGTGGAAACGCCTGGCGGATCTCTTCGGGCAGGTCTTCCAATTCCACCCGACTTCCGCGCGCAAGCGCGACGGCGCGCTCCATGGCGTTCTCGAGCTCGCGCACGTTGCCCGGCCATTCGAAGCGCAGCAGCTGATCGGCGGCAGCCGGGGCCAGGCCCGAGATCTTGCGTTTCATGCGCAGCGCTGCGTCCGCGAGCAACACCCGGCCCAGCGGCAGAACGTCGTCTCTGCGCTCGCGCAGCGGAGGCACGTGCAACTCGACCACCTTGAGCCGGTAGTAGAGGTCCTGCCGAAAAGCGCCCCCCGCCACCCCGTGGGCCAGGTCGCGGTTGGTAGCTGCCACCACGCGCACGTCGACCCGTCGGCTCTTGTTCTCGCCCACGCGCCGGATCTCCCGCTCCTGCAGCGTTCGCAGCAGCTTGACCTGCATGCCGGGCGAGACCTCGCCGACTTCGTCGAGCAGCAGCGTCCCGCCGTTGGCCGCTTCAAACAGACCCGGTCGATCGGAAGTCGCGCCGGTGAAGGCGCCGCGTGCGTGTCCGAATAGCTCGCTCTCAAGCAGGGTCTCCGTGATGGCGCCGCAGTTGACCGCGATGAATGGCCCGGCGGCGCGGGTGGACTCCTCGTGCACCAGCCGCGCGATGCGCTCCTTTCCCGATCCACTCTCGCCGGTGATGAGCACGGTGGAATCGACCTTGGCCAGGCGGCGCGCCAGGTCCGCCAGGTGCCGCATGGGCGGGACTCTTGGCGACGATCCCCAGCGGCTCTTCGATGTTGCGCCCCACGCGAACCAGCGCGCGGCGGCGCTCGCGCAAGCTTGCGCTCGGCCGCCTTCAAGGTTTCGCGTGACCCGGTGGAGCGAAACATCGAGGGATTGCTTGAAGGTGGTTGGGCTTGAAGAAAGCGCAGCTCCTCGGCGCGTTCGTCACTCCACTCCTCGCGCGTGCGTCCTAAGAGCCGGCAAGCCGCGTCGCCTTTGCCCATGCAGCGATCTTCCAGGACGTAGATCTCCTTGCCCACGGTTCGGCTGAGATAACCGCTGGTGAGACCGCAGACGGTCCAGCACATGGGCGCATCGGCGCGACCGAAATGCAGGAGGTGTTGCTCGGCCTCGTAGCAGGCGACCAGCATCACGCCCTCCTTGGACAAGGGGTCCTTGTTTCCCGGCTCGACGCGGAACAGGCCTTCCATGCGCGTGGATGCGGGTGCCCGCGCGGCGCCAGTCCTCGTCGCTGGCCCATTTGAACTCGGCCCGCATGGCCTCAGCCATGCGCCAACCGTGGGCGAAACCAAACTGGGTGAGCACAGTGCGGGCAGCGTTAAGCCCGAAGTTCTCGACAAGGTACTTGCGCAAGAGCCCCATCGCCACTGCATCAAGCAGGAGCGCGCGCTGTCCGGCAAACCGGATTACGCCGCCCTCCGGGTCGAGCTCCAGCAGCTCCTTGTGATCCAAATCGTCTACTCGCATCCGCCATCCTCCCCTTCAAATTGGATGAGGTCCTACGTCATTTAGATTGAATCCGCCAGCATTTCGATCCGTCGGTAGTGCAACCTCTTGAATCTACTCGCATCTTATTTGTGGCCCGAAATCTGCTGTAGCTGCGCATTGGGACGCAAGACAAGCCGCGCCCTGGTCCATCTAACCTATTCAACATCATCACGCAGCAAAGCGGCCACCCGTCCAAGTGGACGTGGCGCCCGAAGGGAGAAACTCATGGAGAAGACGGAAGACAACGTAGGCAAGCTGGAAACGCAGCTCAAGCAATGGGGCGCGAGGCTCGACGAGCTAGTCGCCAAGGCCGACCGGGCAGGCACCGCCGCCAGGATTGACAACCGCAAGCGCATCGACGATCTGAAGGCAAAGGTCCATGCCGCACAGGCCAAGCTGGACGAGGTCAAGACCGCCGGCAGCGAAAAGTGGGAGACACTCAGGACTGGGGTCGAAAGCGCTTGGAGCGAGCTCGAACTCGCCTTCAAGAAGCTGAAGAACTAGCCGGAAGGGGTGAAACCATGTTGTGGTCAATCGCAGTCGTCCTGATTGTGCTGTGGGCGCTCGGACTGGTGACCTCGTACACCATGGGAGGGTTCATTCACATCCTCCTGGTGGTCGCCGTGGTCATCGTGCTGGTTCGGATCATTCAGGGGCGCCGAGTGCTTTGAGCATTGGCCCGTCAGGCACGAGCATCAATCAAGGCCATCGCTGGCCGACTGTCGCCAATGGCCTGAGTCGATGTCCGGTGCCCTGGTCAGGGCCGGCAGCCTGCCTTGATCGGGCATTCGGCGCGTCTGCCACGCCCTCATTCTCGCGACCCGCGGGCCGGCCCCTTTGGGCGGCCCGCAATTTCCCGACTAGCTCTGGTTAGCGTGCCTCTTTCGGTGGCGGGGGTGGAGCCTGGGGTCGTTTCGGCTCGGAGAAGACTTGGCCTGATGCAAGCTGCACGCGATCGGCCCGCAACGCCTTCACCGCGCCGTAGGTGCCGCCTTCGCCGCTCACTGTGAGTTTTGTGCCGACCTTGATGGCATCCTCTGCCTCATCACGCAACTTGGGCGGCAATGTCACGAGCGCGCCATCTTGCAGAACCAGAATTTCGATCTCGCCCTCGGGATTGTTCACCAACTGGAACACGCTGGACGAGTCTTCAATCGTCTTGAGCGCACGCGGAGCGGGGCGCCCGGGTGGCGGCGTCGCGGGATCGAGAACCGCTCCCGTCGCAGTTAGGGTGAGCTTGTCTGCGCGCACGAACGATGCGGTCCCGTCGCCCTCAGCCCGAACCCTGGATCCTGCGACGAGCTGCGGATTTGAAACGGTCGGCCGGATGCGAATGAACGTGCTGTCCTTGAGAAGCAACCCGTCGACGTCGCCATGCGGATTGAGCAGAACGCGGGCGACTTCACCCTCATGGGATACCGGGGTCAAATCCACGCGAAGACGCTCGACTGTTCGCACCTCACCGCTCGGAAGCTTCACCGTTTCGATCTCAAGCGAGCTGCCCTGTGGGTAATTTCCACCCTTGCCCGTGACCGTGATCGTGTCTCCTGCTTTGAGCCCCAGCGTCTCGATTCGCGCTTTCTTTCCGGCGCGAGCACTGGTGCCATCGACGAAAAGGATGCCATCCACGGTTCCACGCGGATCTGTCGAGAAGCCATGAATCTTTCCGGTGACCGTCATCGACCGGAGGCTGTCTTCGTGCGGACCCTTGCCCTCCTTGGGGCCATGCTTGCCTCCACGATGGGGCCGTGGGCCAGCGCCGGGACCTCCAGGTGGTGGAGGTGGTGGCATATCGGCACGCACGATCACGACGTTGCCCTTGGTTACCGACGCACGGACAAGCGCGCGTCCTGTTGGGCCGTTCACTGCATCGCCTTCCACGCGCACGGCATCTCCAGGTCGAAGTAGCGTGGTGTCAGAAGCAATCGCGTGGGGCGGAAAGCGCACGACCGTGGCGTCTTCCAGCACGATGCCATCTATGTCCCCTCTGGGTGACACAAGGTAGCGCGCGAACTTGCCATCGACGCTCATGCGCACAGGGGCTTGCGGCGAGGGACCCGGGGGTTGGGCTTCGCCAGACGAGCTGTAGGCAGTTCCAGCAGAAATGAGAGTGAGAAGAAGGAGTGAGCGACCGAGGTTGGACATGGATTTCCTCCGAATGTTGAGTTCGCCTGCGATGCAGGAAACATGCCGTGCCCAAGCCGCCGCAAAACAATGGGGAAGCGGTCAACGATGCGCCATTGAGAATGGCGTCTTCACTCAGAATGATGGAGCGAGAGGATTGCCCTAGTGAAATCACGGTGAAACGCGTCCCATGATCTAACGGCATACCGTGTGCATCGCCGCTGGTACCGCCAGTCTCGCGTGACCAGTACACTCGTGCAGTCGCCATGAAGAAAGCGCGCGAAACTGATGGCTCCATGGAACCCCCAAAGTCACCTTCGCGGCTAACCCTGCGTGGCCTGGATTGGCTCAATTTTCTCCTCGCAGACGTGCGAACGGGCGTCGGGCCGTTTCTCGCGATTTACCTGGCTGGCTACAAGTGGGACGAAGAGCGGGTCGGACTGGCGCTCACGGTCGGCGGAATCGCAGGAATCCT
This sequence comes from Myxococcales bacterium, assembly GCA_003157315.1. The sequence continues at coordinate 16,700 of PMJE01000503.1, forward strand.
CACGCAGACGCCGGCCGGAGCGCTGGTTGACTTTCTTCGATCGAAG
>PMJE01000503.1:16795-19189 GCA_003157315.1 Myxococcales bacterium
ACCTTCAACTCGGCAGGTAACGTGGCCGCCGCTGTGTTGATGGGCCTTCTCGGCTACCTGGTTTCCAACCGCAGCATCTTCTTCTTTGTCGTAGCTCTCGCTGTCCCCACGATTCTCATCTTGCTTCTAATCAAACCGGCCGAGATCGACTACCAGCTCGCCCGTGGCGCCAATGATGGCGAGAAAGGCGGCAAAGCCGAGAGCGTCTGGGTACTCTTTCGCGATCGCCCGCTGGTCATTTTCTTGACCTGCGCCGTGATGTTCCACTTTGCCAACGCCGCGATGCTGCCGCTGCTGGGCGAGCTGCTGGCAAAGGGTCAGGGGCGAAGCTCGATGCTCTTCATGTCGGCGTGCGTGGTCACAACCCAGTTCGTCATCACGCTGCTCTCGTCTTGGTCGGGACGGAAAGCCGGAACCTGGGGTCGCAAGCCACTTCTCCTGATCGCGTTCGGCGTTCTTCCTATTCGTGGCATTCTTTACACGCTCACCTCCAATACAGAATTGCTCGTGGCCATTCAGGTTCTCGACGGCATCGGAGCCGGGATCTTTGGCGTCGTATCCGTGCTGGTGATTGCCGATCTGACCCGCGGTACCGGGCGATTCAATCTCACGCTGGGAGCCATCACCACGGCCGTTGGTATCGGGGCGTCGCTGAGCCAAGTCATCGCCGGTGGTATCGTTCACCGCGTGGGCTCCCACGCCGGGTTTCTCTTCCTCGCGGCCGTGGCGTCGGCAGCCTTCGCCATTCTCTATTTCCTGATGCCCGAGACGCGCAACCTACGCTTGGCAAAAGAGTGACAGGCACAGCACGCGTCGTCGTCACGTTGACCATTTTCGCGACCATGCTCGCCCTCGTGGTCGTGCGCCCTCGCCGATGGAGTGAGGCTTGGTGGACGATGCTCGGGGCAGNNTCTTCTCTCGCTGCTTGCGCTATCCCTCCTCGTCGGCAAGAGCGGCTTTTTCGATTGGGCCGCGCTTCGATGCGCGCACATCGCAAGGGGCAACGCACGCTCGCTTTACCGGAACGCCTTCGTGCTGGGCGCGATCGTCACGGCGATACTGTCTCTCGACACCACCGCGGTCATTCTTACGCCCATCATGCTGGCCTTGGTGAAGAGGCTCAGGCTCCCAGCGACACCCTATATCGTCCTGTGTGCATTGGTTGCAAACGTTGGCTCGCTGCTGCTCCCCATCAGCAATCTGACGAACATCCTCTTCGCGGATGCCTTTCACCAGACGTTCGTCGCGTTCGCGGCAAGAATGGTCGCGCCGCAGATCATCGCGCTGGCCACCACATACGCCCTGCTGCGCTGGCAGTTTCGTCGCCACATCGGCGAGCACTTCGCCAGCGAGTCGCTTCCGGATCCGGCCAGTGTGGTGCCGAATCGCTCCTACTTCATGGTTTGCATGGCCGTTCTCGTCGTCGTACTCGTCGGCTACTTTCTCGCGCCGCTCTTCGGGATCGAGCCCTACGTGATCGCCTTTGCAGGTAGCGGCGTGCTCGCGCTCGCTGGTGCAGCCTGCGGATGCGTGCGCATTCGAGCGGCGGGCGAGCTCTCGTGGGGCGTGTTCCCTTTCGTCGTCGGGCTTTTCATTGCCGTGCAGGCGCTCGAAAATCTGGGCATCGTCGGCCTGTCGTCTGGGTGGCTTGCTCACATGCGACCGGGTTCGCCCGAGAAGCTTCTCGCTGCCGCGGGAGCAACCGCGTTCGCCTCGAATATCATGAACAACCTTCCGGCGGCGCTAATCGCGCGAAGCGTACTCCTGGCTTCCCACTCCGATACCGGCACTGTCCTCGCCGCGCTGATCGGCGCCGATGTGGGGCCGATCATCACTCCTTTTGGTTCACTCGCAACCATGCTCGTCATCGCGCTCGCGCGGCGGGAGGGGCATGAAGTGCACACCGGGCGGTTCGTGATACTCGGTCTATGGGTGGCGCCGGTGATCGTCGTCGCGACGACGCTTACCCTGGCTCTCACACTTTCGCTGGCTCGATGACGGCCGGGAGAACATCAAAGGATCCCGTGAGCCTCGGCCATGACATCTCAAACCGTATGGGCGGGCGCGTCTGGTCCGGGTGTGCCATAGACAAGGGCAATGAGCGAGAAGGTCGGGCCGACCGTGCGTAAGTGGATGGCGCGGCTGCGCGGGAACAGCCTTGCTGACCGCACCCGGGCCGATGATCCGCCTCTGCGAGCCGAGCTGTTCAGTGCCGACCAGATGAAGCAGCACGGGCGCACCCTGGCGGGAGCGCACGAGTTGGCGCGACGATGGGCGCCGGACCGCTTGCTCGCGCGGCTGGCCGACAACGAACGAATCCTCACCGAAGCCTGCAAGCTGCTGACCGCGGCCCTGGCCGCCGACCGTCGCATCGTCCCGGCGGGGGAATGGCTG
>PMJE01000503.1:19206-23190 GCA_003157315.1 Myxococcales bacterium
GAAACCATCTCGCACGGGGATGGACGGGTGGACCCAGAGGGCCTGACGGGGTTCGTGGCGGCTTACCAGACTGTGACCGCGCTCAAGCTGGGCGAACTGTGGGCCATTCCCATCATGCTGCGCCTGGCTCTCATCGAGAATTTGCGACGTGTGAGTGCGCGGGTCGCGGCGGCGCGGATCGATCGCGACCGAGCCGCCGTCTGGGCAGAGCAGATGGCGGCGNNGGCGGTGGCCAAGAAAGATCCGAAAAGCCTGATTCTGGTGACCGCGGACATGGCGCGGGACAACCCGCCCATGGCCAGTGCCTTCGTCGCCGAGCTTGCGCTGCGACTGCAGGGACTCAGCCTGACCTTGCCGCTGACGTGGCTCGAACAGCGGCTTTTCGAATCCGATCTGACCATCGAGCAGCTGGTGCACGCGGAGAACCAGCAGCAGTCGGCCGACCAGGTTTCCATCAGCAACAGTATCGGCAGCCTGCGCATCCTCGACGCGATGGATTGGCGCAAGTTCGTGGAGAGCATGAGCGCGGTCGAGCAGACCCTGCGCGAGGACCCCGCCGGCATCTACCCGGGCATGGACTCCGCCACGCGGGACCATTACCGCCGCACCGTCGAGACCATCGCCAAACGCAGCCCGCTTGCGGAGAGCGAAGTGGCACGCCAGGCGGTCGGTCTGGCCCAGGCGGGCACCGGCGCGAGCGACGAGCGCACCCAGCACGTCGGCTTCTATTTGATCGACCAGGGGTTGCCGCAACTGGAACGGGCGGCGCGTGTGAAGGGTTCCACCGTGGGGGCCTTGCGCGGGCCGAGTGGCCGATTCCCCTTGCTCATCTACCTGGGCGGAATCCTGCTGCTGGCGACTATCGGCACTGGCGCCCTCGTGGCCCGGGTCGCTGCCGACGGGGAACACAGGGGAATCCTGATTCTGGTCGGGATCCTCGCTGCCCTGGGTACCGGTCAACTGGCCGTGGCGCTGGTCGACTGGCTGGCGACCCTGCTGGCAACGCCGCACCTTCTTCCCCGCATGGACTACACCGACGGCATTCCGTCGGAATCGCGCACCCTGGTCGTGATTCCGACCATGCTCTCCAGCGCCGCGGGAATTGCGGACCTAGTCGAGGCGCTGGAAGTCCGATTCCTCGCCAACCGGGACGAGAACCTGCGCTTCGGCCTTGTGACTGATCTGGCGGATGCTCGCGCCGAGACGCTGCCCGAAGACGAGGCGCTGGTGTCGTTGGCCAGGAAAGGAATCGAAGAGCTGAACGTACACTACGGTAGCCCGAAGAGTGCCCCGTTCCTTCTCTTGCATCGCCCCCGGCGCTTCAACCCGCGCGAGCGTCTGTGGATGGGTTACGAACGCAAGCGCGGCAAGCTGGCAGCGTTGAATGCTCTGCTGCGAGGCCGCGCGCCGGAGGCCGATTTCTCGCTGGTGGTCGGCAACACGGCTGGCTTGCAACAGGTCAAGTACGTGATCACCCTGGACACGGACACGCAGTTGCCCCGCGACGCCGCCAGGCAATTGGTCGGGGCCATGGCCCACCCCCTGAATCGGCCGCGTTTCGACCCGCGCACGCGACGAGTCTGTGCGGGTTACGGGATCCTGCAGCCGCGCATGGCCGAGAGCCTGTCGGGTGCGAATCGCTCGCGCTACGCGCAGCTGTGGGGGAGCGAGCCGGGACTCGACCCGTACACCCGCGCTGTCTCCGACGTCTACCAGGATCTCTTCCAGGAGGGCTCATTCAGCGGGAAAGGCATCTACCAGGTCGATGCCTTCGAGCGCGCCATGGCCGGCCGTTTTCCCGAGAACCGGATCCTGAGTCACGATCTGGTCGAAGGTTGCTACGCGCGTGCGGGGTTGCTCACCGACGTGCAGCTCTACGAAGAGTACCCGCCGCGCTACCGAGCGGACGTGAGTCGCCGTCACCGGTGGATTCGCGGCGACTGGCAAATTGCGCGCTGGCTGCTGCCGTGGGTTCCCGGGGCTGACCCCGCGACGCGCTGGCAGAGAAACCCGCTCTCTCTGCTCGCGCGCTGGAAGATCTTCGACAATCTCAGGCGCAGCCTGGTGCCTGCGGCCGCGACTGCCTGGTTGCTGCTCGGCTGGACGTATCTGCAACGGCCCTGGTTCTGGACCCTCGCGCTGCTCGGGGTCGTGCTCATTCCTCCCGCCGCCGCTTCGCTCCAGGATCTCCTGCGCAAACCGAAGGATGTGCTGCTCGTGCAGCACTTGACCGGGTCAGGCCGTTCGGCCGCCGGACGGTTCGCCCAGGCGGGCTTTGCCTTTGCGTGCCTGCCCTACGAGGCCTTCTTCAGCCTCGATGCGATTGTGCGCACGACCTTCCGGGTGCTGGTCAGCCACAGGCGGCTGTTGGAATGGAGTCTGTCGGGCGACGCAAAGGTCAGTCGCCGCACCAATCTCGCCACCTCCTTTCGCACCATGGGAATTGCCCCCGCGCTGTCCGCAGCGGCGGCGCTCTGGCTGTTCACCTTTCGGCCCAGCGCCCTAGCCCTGGCCGCGCCCATCCTGGCCATTTGGTTCACCAGCCCGCTTTTGGCCTGGTGGTCGAGTCGGCCCCTCCCGCGCCGCGCGTCCAGGTTGACCACGGCCGAGACGCACTTTCTCCGCGCAGTGGCACGCAAGACTTGGGCGTTTTTCGAGACCTTCGTCGGTCCGAAAGATCATTGGCTGCCGCCCGACAACGTGCAGGAGCATCCGTCGGTGGCCATCGCCCATCGCACCTCGCCGACCAACATGGGCCTGTCGCTGCTGGCCAACCTGGCCGCTCACGACCTCGGCTACCTCTCGACTGGGAGACTCATCGAACGCACGGCCAATGCCCTGCACACCATGGATTCCCTGGAGCGCCATCGCGGCCATTTCCTCAACTGGTACGACACGCAGTCGCTGCAGCCGCTGCGGCCGCACTATGTCTCCAGCGTGGACAGCGGCAATCTCGCCGGGCACCTTCTGACCCTGAGACAGGGACTGCTCGCTCTCATCGACCAGAAGGTCGTGGGACCGAGTCTCTTTGCCGGAATCGCCGACACGCTCGCCATGGTGGTCGAGGCCACGGAAGACTCCGGCTCTGGCGAGCTCGCCCGGGTCAAGAGCGCCGTGATCTCCGCCGCGGACGCCCCGCCGGGTACGCTCACGGCCGCTCACCGCACCCTCGAATCAATTGCCAAGGCGGCCCAATCGCTGGCAGAGAGACTGGCCGCGGGCCCGGAGAACCAAGCCAGAGTGTGGGCGCAGACCCTCGCTCGGCAGTGCCAAGAGACCCTGGCCGATCTGGCGTTCATCGCCCCCTGGATTTTGCTGCCGGAGGCTCCCAGCAGCCTGGACGGATTTGCAGGCCTCGATGAAATTCCGACGCTGCGCGAGTTGGCTGGGGCCGCTTCACGACTCCTACCCGCCATCGAGGCACGGCTCTGGCCGGGCGCCGGAGACGCAGACTGGTGGGCCGAGCTGCGTCGCCTGCTAGCCGAATGCAGCCAGCGCGCCGGCAAGAGGATCGCGATCGTGCAAAGGCTTGCGCTTCACGCCGGCGACCTGGCGCGCATGGAGTACGACTTCCTCTTCGATGAGACACGCAACCTGTTGGCCATCGGGTACAACGTGGATGATCGCCGACGCGACTCGAGCTACTATGACCTGCTGGCGTCCGAGGCCAGGCTGTCCACCTTCGTGGCCATCGCGCAAGGACAACTGCCGCAGGAGAGCTGGTTTGCTTTGGGACGAAGGCTCACCAGCGTCAGCGGCAGACCGATCCTGCTCTCGTGGAGCGGATCGATGTTCGAGTACCTGATGCCTCTCTTGGTGATGCCAACCTATGAAGGCACACTGCTTGACCAGACCTGTCGGACCGCGGTGGAGCGGCAGCGCGAGTATGGAGCCCAGCGCGGGGTGCCTTGGGGCATGTCGGAATCCGGCTACAATACCGTGGATGCTCATCTCAATTATCAGTACCGGGCGTTCGGCGTGCCC
>PMJE01000262.1 GCA_003157315.1 Myxococcales bacterium
TGCAGGGCGGCGTCCTGCTGATACTTGTTGTCCAGGTTCGAATCGCGCACGACTATGTAGGCGGGAATCGATTCGGGCACCTTGCCGCCGTAGTAGAGCGCGTCGGCATAGAAGTAGCTGAACTCGTACGCGCGTTTCGAGGTCGGATAGGCGGTCAAGTACTTCTCGTACAGCTCCGAAGCTGTGCGGTAGGTCTGCAGGCACTCTTCTAGCTTGCGCGTGTCACTCTTGTCCTGCTGCCACTTGGACTTGCACGCCTGGGCCGCGGCATGCACCGTGGTCGCGGCGGAGAGCAGCGCGTCCTCGGCCAACTGCGCCGCCACCGCAAGCGCCTCCGGGTTGTCGTGGTTGGCCTTGTACCAATCGCTGCCCTTGCTGTAGGTCCGCCCCAAAACCTCGCGCTCCTTGGCCGCGGCGACCAAGTTGCGGCTGCGTTCCAGTGCCTTGATGATCTTCTCTTGCAGGGTGGGGGCCTCGGCGAAATACGGCCATTTCTGCAAGATGACCTTGTACACGGCGACGGCCTCGTCGTACTTGGTCATGTCGAAGTACATGTCGCCCAGGCGCTGAAACACCTCCTTCACATGCGTTTCATTCTCGCGCCCTCGGTAGAAGGCTTGCACTCGCTCCAGTCCGGTCTCCTTGTCGGGCAGGGTGTCGCCGTCCCAGTCCGGCTCCGAGAAGCTGATGCCCAGGTATTGAACAGCCTCGGGACGCAGGTCCGAGCCGAACTTGTCGCCCGCGGCCTTCTTGGCGTCGGCCCACTTGACCAAATTGTCGAACTCGCGGATGGCGTCGGGAAAGCGGTTGTCGCGGTAGTACGACCAAGCCAACTTGTAGATGGCCTTGTCGTAGTAGGCCGAGTCCTTGAAAGCCAGCACCCGGCTGTAGGCCGAAATAGCCAACCCCAACTCGCCCGCGTCGAAGTGCATTTCACCCACGCGNNGTCCACGCCTCGGCCAGGAACTTGGAATCCTTCTTGATGGGGGTGCAGTCCTTGTAGACATCGACCACCGGGCCCCGGTTCATTCCGGTGGACTTGGCGGGCGGAAGCGGTGGATCGAGCGGTCGGTAGCGGTTGCTGCACACCAAAGCGAGCAGCGCCTGCTTGCCTTCCGCCTCTTGCCCCATCTCACCCAAGCAGAAGCCGAGTAGATAGTATGTGGCGTCGAGCAGCCGGTAGTTGGGGAACTCCACCAGCAGGCGGCGGTACAGGTTCACCGTGGCCGCATAGTCCGGCTTAGGCGAGGGCGTGGTCGGCGGATTGTCCGAATCGAGCGCCTTCTGGTAGGCCTCCTGGGCCACCAAGAAATCGTCCGCGGATTTCTCATAGTAGAGTTCCGCCAGGCGGAACATCACGTCGGGCGTCCACTTGCGGTCCGCGGGGTACCTGTGCAGGAAACCCTCCAGCACGAGGATGGCGTCAATGCGCCGCTGCTTCTCTTCCTTTTCATTTCCGGCAATCTGCGGCTCGTACTTGGCCCGGATGGCGTTGATCTTGTCGGCGTAGGTGCGTTTGATGATGCCGTTGGCCGCAGTCCGATAGCCCTTGACCTCGTCGGCGAAGCGGGTCATGTCCTGCGCCAGCTCGTCGAGGACCTTCGGGTCGGGCAACCCCGCCGGTCGCACGGGAACGTGAGATTTGCCCGCGGCCCGGGCGCCGCCGGAAAGCGGGACCAGCGCAAGCAGGATCACGGCGCCCAGCAGGCGCGCGATTCGAGCGCAACCCCTCACTTTTCCTCCTCCAGCAAGGAGTGGAAGTCATCCTCGACCGCCTTGAGCTCCAGCTTCTGCTGGTTGATCAGCTTGGAAACCGCACTGGTTCGCTCGTCCTTGAGCCCCCAAGCCACGTCGACCAGACCCACGTCGGACTGGACCACTAGGTCGTAGAAACGATCCGTAACCTTGCTCAGCATGGCGAAGGCCAAGCCGCCGCCCAAGCTTTGTGACTCGCTGAGGATGCCGGTCAGCTTGGCCTTAGCGGCCTCCAACTCGCTCTTCTCGTCAGTGAGTTTGCGCTTGAGCTCAGCCAGACGCCTCCGCGCAGCCGCATCCACCCGGCCGTCGACCTCGGCCAGTCTCGCCTGAACGCCGTCGGCCCGCGCCAGGATGTTGGCTATGGCATCAAAGTACGCTTGATCGTTTGGGGAGAGCCGAAGGCGCGCCCCCTCGAAGACATCGCGCTCGCGCTTCATCACCCCGATGAGCAGCGCGATGGCGTTGCGATCGCTGTCGCCAGTGGCCGCTGCGACCGTGGCCTCACGCGCCGCCTCGGCAATCTCGCTGCGCACACGCTCGTTCGCCTCGCGTAGCTCGGCGATCACTTGCCGGAGGCCGTCCACCGGCTGGGAAAGATCCTCGGGCCTGATCTTTTGGCTGGACCGGGACCGGATGAAGTACTGCTCGATGGCCACCAACTCGGCATCCATCCCCTGAATCTCCACGTTGAACTCCGAGGCACGCGCATCGAGCTGTTGCAGAGCGCCGCGGGCCTGCTTCTCCCTGCCCTTGAGCTTTTCCGCCGACTGCGGCAGATCCTTGAGCTCCGCCTCGAGCGCCGCGCGTTCCTTGCCCACCTGTTCGAGGCGCGCCTTTTCTTCGGGCATCAACTTGTCCCAAATCAGGGAACGCATCTGGCCCACGAACCGCTCGCGCATGCTCACCAGTTGATTCAACACCTCGCTTGAGCTGGTACGGGCCTGGGCCAGATCGGGAAAAATACCGACCTGGAGCTGCCCATTCACCGCCAGTTCCAGACGGTTCAGGGTGTCGCGCGATTCATTGATTCCGCGCTGCAGATCACCCACATCCTCGGTGAGCGCGAGCACGCGCGCCACGTCGGCCTCGGCCTTGACCCACTTGACTGCCCTCGGAGGTACGAAGACAGACATGTCGAACTTCTCCATGCCCTTTCCAATCAGGTTCTCGAAGTAGTGCGCGTCCGCCGCCGCTCTCGTCTGCGTCTCCTTGAGCTGCAGGTGAATGGGCCGGAACTCTTCGAGTGCCTGCAAGAAGGCGTCGTTGGCGAGAGCGAAGTTCGCCATGCGGACGTGCAGATTCCCCATGAGCAGGCGCAACTCCGGCGCCTGCGGGCTGTCCGGGTTCTGCAGCAGCATCAGGTCGAGCGCCCGGTAGGCACCCTTGTAGTCCTTGGCCTTGATCGCAGTCCACGCCAGCTCGTTCATCGCTTCTTCGAAGTACTTGGACTCGCGGGCAATGCTGGTGTATGCCTCGCGTGCGTTGTCGAATTCGCCCCGTTCGTAGAACAGGCGTCCCAGGGCCAAGCGGGCCAGATCCTGAGTCTCCTTGTCCGCGTCGGAGGTCGGCCGGCTGCGCACAATCGTATCGAACGCGGTGAGCCCCCCAGCCAGGTCGCCCTTCTTCACCCGGATAGTCGCCCCGAAATAGCGCGCCCGCAGATAGTAGGGATTGCTCGGTGGCAGAGACTCGAAAACCGCCAGGGCCTCGTCGAGACGATCGCGGAAGTAAGCGCACTTGCCGCGCACGTATGGAACGGAAGGCTGCAATGAAGCGAGCGGGACATTCTGCAGGCGCGCCAGATAGTCGTCCACCTCGTCCAGGTCGCCGGTACGCAGGGCGATCTCGATCAGCCGCCCGAGTGCGTTCTGTTCCTGGCTGGATCCCGTGCGCTTCTGGATGAATTGCCGGAAATAGTGCCGGGCCGAGTTCAGATCCTTGTCCTGAAAGAGAGACTCGCCGAGGAGAAAGAGGGCGTCGTCGTAGCTACGCGAATTGGGATACTTGTCGACCACGTCAAGCAGCAGCGTGGCGGCCTCGCGGTAGTTCTTCAGATTGAACAGCAACTCCGCATCCAGCACCCGTCGGTCGGCCAGGGTCAAATCCACCACCGGTGTGTCCTGGAATCCCGTCGACAGAACCCGCACCCGCTCTTCCAGGTCCACCAGCCGAGCATTCGCTTCCTCCACCTCGCCGGCCTGGGCGCGCGCTGCCACAAGACCGAGAGGCAAAAAGGCAGCCAGCAGAGCTAGATGCGGCCGGCGCCCGACACTGACATGGGCGCCCTGAAAGGGTTCCCAAACCCTNNCCGGCGGCAGTGGCGGAAGAGCGACTGGGGGTAGCGGCGGCGGGAGCGGTGGCAGCGGAGGGCGAGCGACGGGCGGCAGCGGGAGCGGCGGTAGTGGCGGTCAGCCGACCGGCGGTACCGGCGGTGCGACCGGCGGGACCTCTGCTGGCGGGGGTACGAGCCGCGGCACCGGCGGAGTCGCGGGTGCAGGCGGCACGACCGCTGGCACGGGCGGGGCCGCGACCGGTGGCGCCGCGGGCACGGGCGGCACAACTGGCGCGTGTTCGACCTCGGCCGATACCTGTCCCGCCCCCAACGGCGGCGTCACCTGGAACTGCGAGAAGCGGTTCGCCTACGGCGTGAACTACGCCTGGTCCTACTTCGCCGGCGACTTCGGCGGTATCTCGGCCTGGAGCCAGCAGGGCGTGGCCGGCGCCAAGGCCGCGCGCACCACCGACATGACCGACATGAACAACAACGGCGTGGACGTGATCCGCTGGTGGATGTTTCCCGACCTGCGCGGCGACGGCATCAAGCTCGACAGCAACAAGTCCCCGTCGGGGCTGGGCACCACCGTGGTCGACGACATCAACGCAGCCCTCGACATCGCCAAGACGCTGGATCTGCACATCAAGCTCACGCTGTTCTCCTTCGACAACTTCTGCGCCGATCGCACGGACAGCGGCCTGACCATCGTCGGCTTGCAGCCCATCGTGACCGACGCCACCAAGCGCGCGGCCCTCATCGCGAACGTCGTGGTGCCCATCGCCCAGGCGGTCGAGGCCAGCCCCAACAAGGATCGCATGGTCTTGTGGGACGTCATCAACGAGCCGGAGTGGGCGATCTCGGGCTCGGACGGCTACGGTGACCAGAGCTTCGATCCGCAGTCTCAGTGCAGCGGAGGCACGGCCATGCAAACCATGACCTTCGCGCAGGCGGAGACCTTCGTGAAAGACGTGGTCACGGCGTTGCACGGCGAGAGCTCGGCGCCGGTCACCGTGGGCAGCGCGGCCGTCAAGTGGGCCAAGGCCTGGAGCAAGGTCGGCATCGACATCAACGATTTCCACTGGTACGGCTGGGTCGATCAGTACTATCCGCACACCCAAACCCCCACGCAGTACGGCGTCGCAGACAAGCCGGTGGTGGTGGGCGAGTTCCCGCTCAACCCCGCCAGCGACACCTCGGGCCAGGCCTTCGGTGGTATCACCTACCGCAAGCTGGTCGACGACTTCCTCGCCGCCGGCTACGCGGGCGTGCAAGCTTGGGCCTTCTCCGACACAACCAGCGCGGCGTTCAGCTGGGCGAACGGCCAGGCCAACGTCAAGGCGTGGGCCGATGCCCACCCCTGCTACACCCACTATTGACATGGGAACCCTGAAAGGGTTCCCAAACCCTCCCGCGATGGTACGCCGCTGGCGAAGCCGGCGGGCTCCCCACGCGACCAACATGGGAACCCTGGGAGGGTTCCCAAACCCTCCCGCGATGGTACGCCGCTGGCGAAGCCGGCGGGCTCCCCACGCGACCGGGCCCGAGCCATCTAAGATGCCGCATCCGAGGGTTCTCCAGAAAGGTTGGCTCTATTTCTGGGCAGCCGAAGGACCGCCGGCTTCCGGGGCGATCAAGTTGACCCGGAACTCCACCGCAGGCTTGTCCTCCATGTTGGTCGCCATGCCGCCCTTCTCATAGCCCACCACCACAACCACGGTGGCCTTGTTGTCGGCGGCCACGAAGGTATGGCTGGAGCTGGCCTTGAACTTGTAGCCCTTGAGGTAACTGAACACGCCGAAGCCGTAGCCCTGGTAGACGAACTGCACGGTCAGGGTGTGGCTTCCCGGCTGAATGGCCCCGTTGTAGATGTCGAACTCGGTCATTTCCGACAGACGACCGGTATCGTCAGCCTTGTTGAAAATCTGGACGCCATCCAGAGCATAGACCGCCTTGATCAGGCGGAACGATGCACCCATCTCATTCTTGTGCTTGATCACACAGCGGGAGGCCCCGATGACTCCACCCAGAACCGTCTCCTTGAGCAGGTTGAGGCGCGCGCGGGTGCGGAAGACTTGCTCCTTGAGATCGTTGACGTTCCGCTCAAGGGCGCGCAGCCTGACCGTATAAGCCCCGCCATCGGCAGCAGCGCCGGCAGGCGGAGCATTTTCTGGCGGTGCCCCGGCTGGCGATGGCGCCATAGCCGGAGCCTCGCGTGGCGTCGCTGCGCTGGTGGGCTGGGCCCAGGCAGGCCGCACCCAGCAGATGGCAGCAGCGAACAGAAGCGCAAGAACCCCCCAAGTTCGTGGACTTGTCATTTCATAGCTCCTTATGAGCCTCTCGAATCTCGCAGTACGACACCCTTGCTCCCCGCGTTCGTCGCGGAGAGTATCCATGTATAGCAGGAGGCTTCAAGCCCCGTCAAAAGGTACATGTCATTCGCGGAGTTGTAGGGTGTGGACTATCCGGTCGGGGCCGCATCCTATCAGATAGTGGGGTCGCGTGTCAGATAGTGGGGGTCACACCCGTTGGCGCGTCGCGGCGTCAAGTCCTTGGTGGCAACCCCGTCGGCTCTTGCCTGTTCGAGAGCGCTCCACGCGGCGGCAAGCAGGCCGTCCATCCCCGCTCCCGTAGCAGCACTGACCCCCAGAAGGTGCAGGCCCCGGCGGGCGAACAGGCGCTGCAGGGCAGGGAACTTCTTGCGCGTCGCAGGGAGGTCCAGCTTGTTGAGCACCACCACCTCGGTGCGACCGGCCAGCGCGGGATCGTGCAAGGCCAGCTCGCGCCGAAGAATCTGGTAGTCGCGCAGCGGAGTGCGGCCGGGGATTGAGCTCAGCTCAAGCAGGTGAAGCAGGACGCGCGTGCGCTCCAGGTGGCGCAGAAACCGATGTCCGAGGCCGGCGCCGGCATGGGCGCCCTCGATCAATCCAGGCACGTCGGCGACCACGAACGACCGATCATCCGAGAGCCGGACCATGCCCAGGTGGGGGATCAGAGTAGTAAATGGGTAGTCTGCGACCTTGGGACGCGCGGCCGATATGCGCGCGATGAGGGAAGACTTCCCCACGTTGGGAAAACCCACCAAGCCCACGTCAGCGAGCAGCTTCAGCTCCAGCCGAATCACGCGCTCCTCGCCTACCTGCCCCGGCTCGGCCCGCCTGGGCGCGCGGTCAGTCGCGGTTGCAAAATGGATGTTGCCCCGCCCCCCCTTGCCACCTGCGGCCACCACGAAACGCTGGCCCTGCGTGCGCAAGTCAGCCAGAAGCTCGCCACTCGCATCGTCATATACCTCGGTTCCGGTGGGAACTCGCAGCAGCGTGTCTTGCCCTTTGCGACCGTACTTGTCCTTGCTGCCGCCGCGTTCGCCAGCTGGCGCCTGATAGTCGTGGCGATAGCGGAAATCGAGCAGGGTCGACAAGCCTTCGTCGGCCAGCAGGATCACACTCCCGCCGTCGCCTCCGTCGCCGCCCGCCGGGCCGCCCTTGGGAACGAACTTCTCGCGCCGAAACGCCACCGCGCCGTTGCCGCCATCACCGCCGCGCACGCTCACCCGTGCCTGGTCGACAAATGCGGTCACCGGAACCCTCCCGACTGCAACGCGGGCCGGACCTGCGACGGAAGGCCGCGGCTAGGCCGCCTCGATGCTGACCAGCTTGCGGTTGCCCGATTGGCTGTACTTTACCTTGCCGTTCTTGAGAGCGAACAGGGTGAAGTCGCTGCCTATGCCGACATTGCGGCCGGGGTGGAACACGGTCCCCACCTGGCGGACCAGGATGTTGCCCGCCAGCACGGCTTGCCCAGCATATCGCTTGATTCCGCGCCGCTGCGACTGCGAATCGCGGCCATTGCGGGAGCTGCCCTGCCCTTTCTTGTGTGCCATGGCTGCCTACTCCCCTGCCTTGATGGCCGTGATCTTGAGCGCGGTGAACGGCTGGCGGTGGCCAGCCTTGCGCCGATACGACTTGCGTCGCTTGTACTTGAAGATAACGATCTTCTTGCCCCGGCCCTGCTCCAGGACCTCGGCCTCGACCTTGATGCCGCTGACCTTGGGCTTGCCGACCTGCACGTTGCCGCCATCGTCAGCGAATAGAAGCGGCACGAAAGACAGCTTCTCCCCCGGAGAGGCAGATAGCTTCTCCACGCGTAGGGTTTCCCCCTCGGCTACCCGGTACTGTTTCCCTCCGGTTTGGATGACGGCGTACATGTTTCAAGCTCCCGAGCGAGGCGCGTAATCTAGAGGAGTTTCCCGGGCTGTCAAGGGCATGTGCGATTGATCTAGGGGGAAATCAATGCCCGCGGCCGGTGCGGATGCTGACCGACCGACCGTGGCCGGCCAGCCCTTCGACCTCTGCCAAGGCCACAATATCGGCTCCCTGTCGCGCAAGAGCGTCCGCATCATACTCAATTAAAGAGGTGCGCTTGCTGAAGTCGGCCACCCCGAGAGGCGACGCGTAGCGTGCACTGCCGCCCGTAGGCAAGACATGGCTTGGCCCGGCGAAGTAGTCGCCTACTGCCTCGCAGGCATGCTCGCCCACGAAGATTGCGCCCGCGGCGGTGACCTGGTCGGCCAGCGCTCCGGCGTTGGCCAGCGCGAGACCCACGTGTTCAGGTGCCAGGCGATTGATCAGGGCGATGGCCGCGGCTGCATCCTCGACCACGAAGGCCAAGCCTTGCTTGTCCACCGCCTGGCCCGCGATCTCTCTCCGCGGCAGTGTGGCCAACTGGCGGTTCACTTCCGCGGCCACAGCCTCGGCTACCGCGCGCCCCACGGCGACCAGGATGGGAACCGCCAGCACGTCATGCTCGGCTTGTGCAAGCAGATCCGCGGCCACCCAGGATGGCTTCGCGCTGGCATCGGCCGCGATCACCACCTCAGTAGGGCCCGCGATCATATCGATGCCTACCTCGCCGTAGACCAGGCGCTTGGCCGCGGTCACATAGGCGTTGCCGGGCCCGGCAATCTTGTCGACCCGCGGAACCGTCTCGGTGCCGTAGGCCAGGGCGGCTATCGCCTGCGCACCACCCACGAGAAAGACCCGATCCACGCCGGCCTCCACTGCTGCCGCCAGGGTCTCGGGCGACGGACCCGGGGTGGTCATGACGATGCTGCGCACGCCGGCCACCTTGGCCGGGATAGCAGTCATCAAGACGGTCGAGGCCAGGCAGGCGGTGCCGCCGGGGATGTAGAGCCCCACACAGTCAAGCGGGGTCACACGGCAGCGCAAGCGAACTCCGGGTTCGGTCAGTTCATACGCGCACGGCCGCTCGAGCTGGTGATAGGTCCGGATACGCTTGGCCGCATTGGCCAACGCTCGCCTGACCTGTGGGCTGGCTCGGCCGGCTTGTTCCAGCCAGTCAGTGCGTTGCAATTCGATGGCGCCCAGTTGGCGATGTTCGAACCGCTCGGTGAACTCGCGCAGGGCACTGTCGCCCTCGCGCCGTACCTTGGTCACGATCTCCGCAACGCGGGTCTCGATGTCCTTGGGCAGGGTGGTGCCCCGGGCAACGAGGCCTGACAGCCTCGTCTCGTAGTCGGGATCGTGCGGGCTCAGAATGCGCAGCATAGACTCAAGGCTAGCAGAGCAAGCNNTTGATCAGCGTCTTGGGCGTGTTCTTGTGCTTGGAGCAGACCATGCCAAACACCGGCGCAGCCAGACCCGTGCAACCAGGCACCGGGCAGAGCTGCTTGGGGCGACGCTTTGCCGGCGCGGATGCGGCGGCTGCCGGGACCAGGTAGCTTGCCGTCGCTGGACGGCCGCGGCGGCGGGGAACCGCGAGTGCAGAGCCTGCACCGAGTGCCGCGGATACCGCCGCCTGCACGCGACGGGTAGCTGCCGCTTCAACTGCGGCTACGATTTGCTTCACGAAATCGTCGACCAAGAACTGGATGTTGTTGTCCATTGTTTGTGTCTCGCTAAACAGATTGCGCGGGATAATGCCCGTTCAGCGGCAAAAGTAAAGCGCGTTTTCGCAATTTGAAATGTCTTGTTCCCCGAATTCGCTATTCCCTCCTTTGCAAGACACTTGACGCCAAATGACATGTTGACCATCATCTCGTCCCATGCTGAGGTCAGAGCCTGTCGTGCAAGGAGAATTCCTGTCGTTGTTGAGGACCGGCGACGTGCGCGCGCTGTTCGCACGCTACTCGGACATTCTCCTGGCCATCCTGGTGGCAGTAATTGTCGGGATGATGATCGTTCCACTGCCAACCTTCGTGCTGGATCTCTTTGTCACACTCAACATCGCCATNNCTGATTACCACCTTGTTTCGCCTGGCCATCGAGGTGTCGGCCACTCGTCTCATTCTACTGAAAGCCAATGCCGGGCAGGTCATTCACGCTTTCGGGAATTTCGTGGTGGCCGGCAACCTGGTGGTGGGCGTTGTGGTCTTTCTCATTCTGACCATGATCCAATTCATCGTCATTGCGAAGGGTTCTGAACGGGTCGCAGAAGTGGGGGCTCGTTTCACCCTGGACGCCATGCCCGGCAAACAGATGTCAATTGACGCCGAACTACGCGCGGGTCACATCGATCACGCGGAGTCACGTCGACGACGCGCCCAGCTCGCGCGCGAATCCCAGTTCTTTGGGTCAATGGACGGCGCCATGAAATTCGTCAAGGGCGACGCGATTGCGGGAATAGTCGTACTGCTAACCAATATTGTGGGTGGCCTGGTTGTTGGAACTCTTCAAAAGGGCATGGACTTTGCCATGGCGGCCAAGACCTACACCCTTCTCACCATCGGCACGGGACTGGTGGCGCAAATCCCCGCTTTGATCATTTCAACCGCATCTGGAATTATCGCTACGCGAGTTTCTTCGGAAGAGGAGGGCGGTCACCTGGGCAAAGACATCAGCCGGCAGATTCTCGACCAGCCCAAAGCGCTGGCCGTCGCAGCTGTGCTGTTGGGGCTCTTGGCCATTGTGCCAGGCTTGCCCACGGCGCCTTTTGCCCTGCTGGCTGCCCTGCTCGGCTTGCTCGCCTACCGAATCATGCGGTCGGACCGCTTGGCCGCCCAGAGGACCAGCGTCACAGGCATTGCAAATGCGGCCGCAGAATTGCGCGACGATGGCGCGGAAGTCTCGGCACCCCTATTACTGCCCATTGCGATCGATCTTTCTGGCATGCTGTCGCAATCGCTCTTACCCCCGGGGGGCCCGGATCGAATGCAGCGCGAACTCCTGCCGGCTGCCCGCGAGCGTTTCTTCTCCGAAACCGGCATTCCTCTGCCCGCAATTTCCGTGCGTCCCAACGCCACGGGCCTCGCCGCCGGAGCCTATGTGCTGCGCCTGCAGGAAGTGCCGCTGGCCCGGGGCGAAGTCATGCCGGGTGGCGGCCTCGCGCTCGACACAATTGATCACCTGCGCGCGCTGGGCATCGCTGCCCAGCCGGCGACACATCCTGAGGGCCGTCCGGCCGCGTGGATTCCGGCGGGCGAGCTGGGTGCCGCGCGGCTACGGGGCGTGCCCAGCTTGGCGCCCGAAGAGGTGATTGTCCTCCACCTGCTGCAGGTTCTGCGCCGCTATGGCCACGAATTCGTCGGCATCCAGGAGACCCAGTCACTGCTCGACCAGCTCGCGCGTACGCTTCCCGCGCTAGTGCGCGAGGTGGTACCCAAGGTTGTCTCGCCGGTGCTACTGACCGAGATTCTGCGCCGGCTGGCGGCAGAGGGCATCTCTTTGCGCAGCTTGCGTGAAATTTTGGGCGCGCTGGCTGAGCGAGCGCCGATCGATTCCGACCCAATCACGCTGACCGAACATGTACGCGCGGTCTTGCGACGACAGATCACCTTCGCCCACGCGGACGGCTCCGGCGTCCTCGCGGTGTACTTTCTGGACCCGATGATCGAGGACACCGTGCGCGAGGCAATCCAGCGCACCGCCAGCGGCAGCACCCTGGCGCTTGAGCCAGAGCTTGCTTCCGACATTGTCAAAGCCGTGAGCCGCGCAGTCGCCGACATTGCGGCGCCGGTGATCGTCACTGCCGCCGACATTCGCTGCCACGTGCGCCGCCTGGTGGAGATCGAGCATCGCGAGATCGCCGTGCTCTCG
>PMJE01000466.1 GCA_003157315.1 Myxococcales bacterium
GAGGTCGTGCTTTGCGATATCGGCCTGCCCGGCATGGATGGCTTCGAGGTCGCGCGCGCCTTCCGCGCCGACGAGGCGCTGAAGGGCACCTACCTCGTGGCCTTGAGCGGCTACGCGCTCCCCGAAGACTTGCAGCGCGCCCAGGAGGCCGGGTTTGACCGACACCTCGCCAAGCCACCCAGCATTCAGAAGATCGAGGAGGCGCTCGCATCAGGCAGATCCCCATGAGTGGAGATGGTCTCTAGAGCACCGAACGGTTTGACGGACCAGGAGGTCAGCGCATGCGCATAGTGCGATTGGTTACAGTNNGGAAGTGATGCTTTGCTGGCCGACAGTCCGGTGGGCGATGTTCCGCGCGCGGCTGAGCCAGGCGACGCGGTTGTTGCGGCCGGCACCTGCGACGCCAGCTACTGCGATCCCACGCCGCCCAGCACGCTTCTGCCCGCGGGAGCCACCAGCGTGGACTTCAGCCTGACCACCGGCGCACCGGCCCACTGCGCGTGGTCCATCGGCGATGTAGGGCAGACCACTGCTTTCGTTTCGGGCGAGGGCACCACGGCCCACAGCACGACCATCACCGGTCTTTCCGCCGACACCAAGGTGGTCAACGAAGTTTACCTCCGCTGCGACAGCGGCGCGGACTGGCCGCTGCACTTGCGCTACCGCGCCTTGCCTGTGGTCAATCTCGGCTATCCGCGCATCGGCAATCTGTGGGGTTCGTGGGAGGTGGAGAAAAATGGCGGCATTCCACACTGCGCGCGCATCGATCTTTGGCTGGGCGCTGGTTTCACCGAGGCCGAGATCGCGCAATTGCGCGTCCTCAACCCGAACGTGCTGGTGCTGGGTTCGATCAACACCGTCGAGCGCAACGGCGAGCCTGACGTGCCTGAGTCGGCGTACCTGCACGACACCAAGGGCAATCGTATCGAAGTGTGGCCGGGGGCGTGGCGGGTGAATCTGACCCGGCCCGAGGTGGCGACCATGCAGGCGCGTTTCGCCTACAACCAGATCCTGGCCGCGAACCTTGCGCAGGACGGGATGTTCTTCGACAACTTCTTCACCTCGCAATCGTGGGTGACCACGGACTACCAAGGCAATCCCGTCCAAGTCGATGCCGACGGCGACGGCAAGCTGGACGATCCTGTTTGGCTGGACGCCGCCTGGCGCGCGGGTGTGTTCGCGGAGCTCGCGGAGTGGCGCAAGCTTATGCCGTACGCCTATGCATCGGGGCACTTGCCGCGACCGCCGACCGCGGACGTGGGTGCGTTGTTCAACGGCGACAGTATCGGTTTCCAGGTGCCCGAGGTCATCGAAAGTCGGATTGGATTCGCCGATTTGTGGGACACCTATCACGGCTGGTGGACGGTGGGCCGGCAGCCAGTCATCACCATGATCGAAGGCGCGCCGCCCTACCAGATCGGCTACGGCTACGGCTACGATCCCATGAAGGTGATTACCGCGGGCGCGCTGGAATTCGGACGCGCCGACTATCGCAACATGCGCTTCGGACTTGGCGTCGCGCTGACGCACGACGGTTTCTACGCCTACGAATTCGGCGACACTTTTCATGGCAACGACTGGTGGTACGACGAATTCGACGCTGACCTGGGCGCGGCCTGCGGACCCGCACAGCGGGTGGCGATCACGGGCGCGCCCGCGGCAACGGATCATGTGCGCGATGGCGGTTTCGAGGCCACGCTGGCCACGGATTGGAGCTTGTGGGCCGACAACACCACGGGCGCGGTGGCGGCCATGTCGAGCGACAGCGCTCAACCCGCGGCGGGCGCGAAGTCAGCAAAGATCGACATCGCCAACGCCGGCGACGCGACCGACTGGAAGATCCTGTTCTCACAAAGCGGGATCTCCGTCGTGCAGGACGTGTCGTACGACCTGGTCTTTTCGGCGCGCGCATCGGCTGCGCGAACTATCGGCCTCGATCTGCAAAAGGGCGCAGACGATTGGCGCAGCTATGGTCTGTCCCGCACGGTCGACGTCGGCACTGCATGGACGACCATCACGGTGACCTTCGAGGCGACCGAGACCGCGAGCGACGGCCGTCTGGGTTTCGAGGTGGGCGCCAGTACCGGCACTGTGTGGCTGGACGAGGTATCTTTGCGCGAGCACCCGGCCGATGTCTTCAAGCGCGATTTCCAGCGCGGGGCCGTGGTGTTGAATGGCTCGCGCGCAGAGCAGACCGTCAGTCTGGGCGCGGGCTTGTCGCGCTTGACTGGCACTCAGGCGCCCCGCACTCAAACCATCATCGACGACGCCGACGCCGCGTTTGTCGCGCCCACGTCCTGGCAATCGGCCACGCACGACAGCGGCCTATGGATGGCGGCCGGCCCTTACTTCCACGACTGGGCTGGCGGCAGTCACGAACTGGCGTCCGGCAGCGACAGCGCAGAATGGGATCTTGGCGTGCGTGCTGACGACACGTATACCATCTCCACCTGGTGGGCCGCCGCGCCCGTGGCTGCGGGCTGGGCGAAGCAAGCGGTCTTCGAGGTGATCGCAGGTGGAATCGTAGTGGCCAGTCAGACCCTCGATGAGAGCACGGGCGGTGATGCCTGGCACCAGATCGCCACCATCGCGCTCAAGGCTGCGGACAAGCCGCGCGTCCGCATCCGCAACAATGGCACCGGCACGCTCGTTGCCGATGCCCTGTTGCTGGAATCGCAAGCCCGCTGGAACGACGGCAGCGCCGCTACCAGCGTCACCCTCGGCGCAATGGACGCCATCGTGCTCAGGCGAGCGTCGGGGGCGTGTCCGTAGGCTGCGCTTTCTCCGAGCACGCGATGTCGACGTGGTGGCCACATGAGAGAGACTTGGCTTGTCACAGGCGGAGTTTGCCACGGCATTCGGGGTCAGCGTCAGCACGGTCCGCAACTGGGAGCAGGGCCGGCGGACGCCTGAAGGCCCGGCGTTGGTGCCGGGCGATGCATTTCCGCGCATTGCGAGATGCGTTCAGAAAAGCAGGCTGGCCAAAGTGCGCGCAACGTGGCCAAAGGCGATCCGCTCCTGCTCCAGCCGCACCCGATGCCCGAGGCGGTCAAAGCGGAGATCCTCGAAGACCTTGTTCTCGTCCTCCGTCAGGCGGGAAAGTGGAACCTGGGACGGCTCGGGTTCTTCTACCCACAGTGGCCGGTGGCTGAGCAGTGTCTGCCGATCCATAAGGAAGGAACGCGCGTTGGGAAACACGGCGCGCAGGCTGTCCAGAATGGCGAAGCCATGGGTATCGAGGTCGCCCCAGTAATAGATGGCCTTGTCCTGCAACCAAGGTACGAGGCCCAGTCGGTCGACCCCATAGCCGAGACCGAATAGGATGATGCTGGCCTCGGCCTGTGGAAACGCGAGTCCATTGATTTCGTTCTCGACTATGAACACGCGCCGTGCCGGCAGATCGAGCCGCGCGAACTGGGCAATCGGCGTGCTCACATCCTCGAGTCCCTGGACGCGCAGGCTCTGGTCGAGCACGCGAAAGCGCAGCAAGGCCGGCTTGCACAGGAGCCCCAGGCGCCGCTCGAAGGCTTGCGCGCCGATGGCCTGCTGGTCGATGTGTTCAGCGGGCAAGACGAGGTCAAGCAGCTCGGCCAGCAAGCGCCGGTGCGTCTCGATGAACTTCGTATGTACGCCTTCGACGTCGATCTGGCGGGCGTAGATGCCGGGGCGCGGATGGTTGCGGAACCAGGAAACCACCGACAAGAGACGTACCCAGTCATCGGCGTGGTCGAGCAAGTCGAGTGGTCGCTTTGCGAGCCAGAGGAGAAGCTCGGGATGCGCGGCTTTTGTGGTTTCGACAAGGCGATCGAACGCGTCTGACTGGCGCCGCTTTCCGATGAGCGCCAGGGCATCCGCCTCTCTCGGCACGAGCAGGGACTGGGGCACGCGGTTCAGGCCAAGCTGGCGATGGTTGACCTCGGCGTAGACGATCTCGTAGCCCACGCCCGTGGCCTTCTTGCTGCCTTCCTCGAGGGTGCGAATCCAGTCCCGCGCCTCGGCGAAACGATCGGACAGCTCGCGAACCTCCGGGCGAGAGAGTCGCAGCGCCAGAGGAAAGAGCGGCTCAGCGCCCAGGCGAGCGGCCAGGATGCGGCCGCGATCCCACAGGCGCTGGACCTGCGCGCGAACGTCGTCAGGAGTGGTCCACGCCATGGTCAACGACGCGCGCCGCGCGCTCTTGCCGATATTCCTCGATGGTCAGGTTGCGCAGCATGGACGAGCGTCCGTCCTCAGTGTGCACGAAGCCGACCCCGGACACGTGCGGCTCGATGATGTGGATCTTCTGCAAAGGCGTGACGATGAGCAATTGCAGGTTCATCCGGCCGAAGAGTTCGAGCGCGTAGCGGGCCGACTCGTCGGAGCCGCGGCCAAAAGCCTCATCGATAGCCACGAAACGGAACGAGCGCGAGCGCTTCACGCCCCGTTCGAGTCCGAACTGGTAAGCCAGGCTGGCCGCGAGCACAGTGTAGGCTAGCTTCTCTTTTTGCCCGCCCGACTTGCCGCCCGAGTCGGTGTAGTGCTCGTGCTCGCGGTCGTCCTCGCGCCACCTTTCCGAGACCGAGAAGCTGAACCAGTAACGGACATCGGTGACTCTGCGGGTCCAGCGGCGGTCGGCATCAGTGGAGCCTTCGCGACCGCGAAAGCGCTCGATGAGACGCTTCACTTGCAGAAACTTGGATTCCGAATACGCGGAATCCTCGGAACCGGTAAGCGCTCCCTCGGTGCACGCGCGCAGATCCTGTTGAAAATCGCGAACGTCGACGTCCTGCGCAGCCACGATCTCCAGCGCGATATAGCGATTCGGGTTGTAGTCGATGTCGCGCAGGGATCGGTTGATGGCCTCGATGCGCTCGCGGATGGTTTGCCGTTCGCGGTGCAATTGCGACTGGAAATTGGCTACCTCGCGAATCGCGTTTTCGTTGAGCAGCTCTTTGAACTTGGCCTCGAAGCGGGGCAGGTCGTCTTGTTCCAGACGGCGCAACATCTCGCCGAATTCGCTCGCAGCATCCAGGCGCGCGTCTAGCTCTTGCGTCTCGACCGGGTAGTCCTTGCGATAGGCTTCCATGGCCTTGACGATTCGTTCTTCCAGGCGGCGCAGGCGTTGGTCGCGCGCATCGATCTCCTTTTGCAACCACTCGCGCAGATCCTTCTCGCGCCCGTCGCAGGACTCCACGGAAAGCATGTGTAGGCCGAGCGCCGCGTCCCGCATCTCCTCGATGCGCGGAAAGTCGCGCGTCTTGACCTCGGCCGGCGTGGCATCGAGCACCTCCAGGCAGGCCTGGCGTTGCTGGGTCGCCTGATCGGACTTGAAACGCGTGGTGGCCAGCTCTCGGTTGTCGCTCTCCAGCGCGGCTTCGGTGGCACGCATGCGCACTTCCAGGCCGGCCAGCTGCTCTTCCAGAGCGCGCAGAATGTCTGAGGCCGCTTCCAGTTGCTGGCGCTCGCCCTGCAATCGCTCGATCTCGGCGACCAGCGGCTTCCAATCGATCTCGCGGAAATCCTCGAAGGTCGACAGTTGATGAAGATGGGCCAGGCGCTCTGCCAGCGACTGCTGCTCTTCTTGCAGGCCCGACAGGCGCGTCGCCACCTTGTGCATGCGCGCTTCCAGCCCCTCGCGCTCGGCATCGAGGGCGGCGATCTTGGCTTCATTTGACCATCCGAGGATGTAGCGCGAGCGATCGTCGAGCCGATGACGATCGTCCTTCTCGTGCCGGCCGCCGCTGGTCTTGATCTGCCCGCTGCGGGTCAGGGCCTGCTTCTCGCGCCTGAATTGTTCCAGGGTGTCGCAGCAGACAAGGTCAAAACGGCGAGCGATCTCGCTTTCCAGCCAGTCGTAGAACGGGGAATCGGGCTTGAGCACGAGCTTGCGAAGAACCGCGGCGGGCGACGTCTGGACATCGGCCGCCCGATGGGAAAGCACGCGGAAATACACCAG
>PMJE01000113.1 GCA_003157315.1 Myxococcales bacterium
GCGGTTCAACTCATGGTTCCATGCAGCGGATTCAGCCCCACCCCCTTCGACTTCTGCTTTCTGGGGCTGACCGTCCAGTAGCAAATCCGCAACTTCGCTGTCACGGCCCGGGCCGGCGCATGCACTGTTTGTAGGGCACGCGGCCAGGGAGCGCGGGGATCTCTTTGCATTCCTCGCCGCGCGGGCAGTCTGGGTCTTCTTCACAGGCGACCGAGCCGGCCAACCAACCCGCCGCACCGATCGCGGCGCCAACCCCGATAACCGTGGTGACCAGGCCAAGGTTGGCAGTGCCGTTCTGGTTCTGGCGCTCGCCCACCACCCAGGTCGTGCCGCCGCCCACCAACAACGCCGCAGCGATGGTGGCCAAGGTCTTGGGGCCCGCATACGGGCGCGCGCAACCGGTGGCCAAGCAGCCGACCAGCGCAAGGGCGATCGCGGCGCGCCGGGCATTGCGGAGACGATTCACGACCCCGAAGATCGCCGATATCCCGCGTCTCGTCCACTGCGCCGAGCGGTCGCCGATCGCGTCAGGAAAAGCGCAAGTTTGCCCTTCGGTGTCGCGTCGGACTTGATTCCGGACCAAGGCTGGCGTAATTCCGTCGCTAGCCCCCATGCCCGAGATGAACATCATCCAGGCCGTGAATGACTGCCTCAAGGTCGAGATGCGCCGGGACAGCCGGGTTGTGGTGCTGGGCGAAGACGTGGGCCGCTTTGGCGGCGTGTTCCGTGCCACCGTGGGGTTGCAAGAGGAATTCGGCCCAGACCGCTGCATCGACACGCCGCTGGCGGAAAACGGCATCGTGGGCTGTGCGATCGGAATGGCTCTCTACGGACTGCGGCCAGTGGCCGAAATCCAGTTCGCCGACTACGTGTACCCGGCCTATGACCAGATCGTGAACGAGCTGGCCAAGATGCGCTACCGCTCGGGCGGCGAATACCAGGCGCCGGTGGTGATCCGCATGCCGGCCGGCGGCGGCATCAAGGGCGGGCACTACCATTCGCAATCGCCGGAGACGATTTTCATCCACACCCCGGGCCTCAAGGTCGTCTACCCGTCCAACCCGGCGGACGCCAAGGGCCTGCTGGCCGCGGCCATCCGGGGCGACGACCCGGTCATCTTCATGGAGCCCAAGCGCCACTACCGTACCGCGCGCGGTGAAGTGCCCGAGGGTGAGTACCTGGTTCCCATTGGCAAGGCAGCGGTGCTGCACGAGGCAGCCGGCCGATCTGCGCGCTCGGTGACCATCCTGGCCTGGGGCGCGATGGTGCACACCGCCCTGGAAGCGGTGGAGAAAGGCATCGCTCAGGGCTTCGACATCGAGCTTATCGATCTGCGTACGCTCTTGCCTTTCGACATCGAGACGATTATCGACTCGGTGAAGAAGACCGGACGTGTGATCGTGGTGCACGAGGCGCCGCGCACCTGCGGTTTCGGCGCTGAGCTGGCCGCCAGCATCCAGGAGCGCGCACTCCTGCATTTGGAAGCACCCATCCTGCGCGTGACCGGCTTCGACACGCCCTTCCCCTACGCGCTGGAAATGGAATACCTGCCTAACCGCGAGCGCATCCTGGATGCGATCGAGCGTGTCACCCACGGATAGCCACGAGGAGAACCATGGCCTACGAATTCAGACTGCCCGATATTGGTGAAGGAATGGCCGAGGCCGAGATCGTCCGCTGGCTGGTCAAGGAAGGCGACGTGTTGGCGCAAGACCAGCCCATGGTGGAGATCATGACCGACAAGGCAACCGTGGAGATCGCCGCCCCGCGCGGCGGGCGCGTGCTCGATCGCTGTTTTGCCGAGGGCAAACGCTGCCCGGTGGGCGAGGTGCTGGTGATCATCGGCACCGCCGACGACGAGGACCGGACGCCCAGCCCGATGACCCCCACGCCCGGGCCTACGCCGCCGTTTGCCACCGCCCCAGTCGCGTCGACGCCGGCGCGCGAGAGCGTGCTGGCCACCCCGGCGGTGCGCAAGCTGGCGCGCGAGATGGACGTGGATCTCACCACGCTCACCGGCACCGGCCCGGGCGGCCAGATCACGGCGGAGGACGTGCGCACGGCCAAGGTCTCGGCCGGCCTGGTGGCACCCGCGCCCCGTCCCATGGTGACCGGCGACGTCCGCATCCCGTTCCGCGGTGTGCGCCGACAGATCGCCGAGCACATGTTGCGCACCCAGCGCGAGGTGGCGCAATTCACCTATATGGAAGAGGTCGACGCCACCGAGCTGGTTGAACTGCGCAACAAGGCGGAGGCCCGTCTGGCCAGCCACGAAGTCAAGCTCAGCTACCTGCCCTTCTTCATCAGGGCCACGGTGGAGGCGCTCAAGAAACAGCCGCAACTCAATGCCTATCTCGACGAAAAGGCGGGCGAGATCGTGCAGCGGCACGAGTACCACATCGGCCTAGCCGCGCAGACTCCCGAAGGACTCATGGTCCCGGTGATTCGCCACGCCGAGCGGCGCTCGCTGCTCGACTTGGCCCGTGAAGTGGAACGGCTGGCCACAGCCGCGCGCACCGGCCACGTTTCCCCGTCGGATCTGGGCGG
>PMJE01000252.1 GCA_003157315.1 Myxococcales bacterium
GCTGCGCGCCCTTGCCCGCCGCCTTGCTGGCGATTAGCACTTAGGGGATAGCATCCATGAGGTACCCAACGTGACCTGGGACGATGTCACACGCGTTGAGGAAAGGCCGCCGGGCTCGGTCAAGACTTCCTCGAAGCGCGAGGGCGCCTGTCTGATCGTGCTGGCCGGAAGCGCGATGGGCGAGATGTACAAGCTCACCCGTGAGCGGACCATCATCGGCCGTGGCCAAAAGGCTCAGGTGCGCATGATCGATGACGGTGTGTCACGCGAGCATTGCGAAATCGTGATGGATGGCGACAAGGCAGTGCTGCGCGACCTCGGATCCACCAACGGCACTTTTTGCCGCGGCACACGCATCGAGAGCCAGGAGTTGGAGGATGGCGACAAGATCCTGGTGGGCTCGGGAACGGTCCTCAAGTTCACCTACCACGACAGCTTGGACGAGACCTTCCAGCGCCAGATGTACGAATCTGCCCTACGCGATGACCTGACCAAAGCCTTCAACAAGAAGTACTTCACCGATCGCGTGGAGAGTGAGTTCGCCTACTCTTTCCGGCAGAAGACCTCGCTCGCGCTGGTGACCTTCGATGTCGACCATTTCAAGGAAGTAAACGACACCCATGGCCATCCAGCGGGCGACTACGTCCTGGCGGAGATGGCCGCCGCCGTACAGGGCATCGTGCGCGTGGAGGACGTGTTTGCGCGCGTGGGCGGCGAGGAATTTTCCATCATTTGCCGGGGCGCCGACATCGTCCAAGGCCGGATCGTCGGCGAACGAGTGCGGCACACGGTGTCCAGCCACATCTTTGTCTTCGCTGGAAAGAAGATCCCCATCACCGTTAGCGCCGGGGTCGCCGCCATCCAGGACCCCCGCATCGTAGACGCGCAAGGGTTCATCGCAGCGGCCGACCACGCCCTGTACGAGGCCAAGCGCACTGGGCGCGATCGCGTCTGTCTCTGGCGGTAGGCAAGATAGTCAACCGTCGAGAAAGCGTGTACTGTCAGGGGGGTGCGCTCGATGAGCTTTCTGACTCTGCTTGACCCCCAGATTGCTATCTACATCGTCATCGCGCTGATCCCGAACCTTCTGATTATTCTGTGGGCGGTCGCGCGCTTGAGCCACGACCTCCGCCTGCTCAAGCAGAAGAACGCCATGCTGGAAGACGACATCAACCTGCTTGACCAAAGCATCAGCAACCTCACGGTAGAATTCCAAGGCATCCGCCAGATCGAGAACCGCAGAGCTGGACTGCCTGAAAAGGCATCCGCCGCGCAGCTCGCCAAGGCGCCCTAGTAGCCCAAAGTGTCCACGCAAAGACTTTCGGGCGCCGTTCTGCTGGCGCTTTTCTTCTTGCCGCAGACCTCGCTTGCCGTCGAACCACCGGAAGGCGACGAGGCTGCCGAGGCGCCTGATGAGACAGCGGCGCCAGCCACTGCCCGCGCCGCTGTTCCCTTTGACAAGCGCTGGCTTGAGCCATTCTTCGCCTCTGGGCCGGCCCGCGCCGGCGCTGACCTCTTCCGCGCTGGAGACTTTGCCGCCGCGGTAGAGCAGCTGGTGGGCGCGCTGGCGACCATGTCCAAGCATGCGCCCGAGCGCAATCAGGCCCGCTTCCTCCTGGCCTTGGCGCACATGAATCTGAATGCCTGGCAGGCCGCGGGCGACCTTTTCGAAGACTTGTGGTCGAGCTACCCTGAGCTGGGTTCCTATCACGCTGGCTACGCCGCCCGCTGCCGGCTACGACGAGGCGATGCCGAAGGTGCGCTCGCCTGGGTGGCCCGCGTGCCCGTCCACACCNNTTTCGCCTGGCCGAGGCCATGCAGCAGCTGCAGCGCCCGACCGAAGAGATCGCCACGGCTCTCCGGCGAATCTGGGCCGAGGCGCCGCAGGAAGCCTGGGCCAATCGCGCGGAGGAGAGTTTGCAGAGCTTGGCTCAGTCGGCAAGCCCTGAAAAGAGGTCGGTTCTGGTCACTCACAGCGCCGAGGAATGGGCTACGCGTGGCATGGCCCTGTTCGACAAGAACCAGAACCCTGCCGCCGAGGCGGCCTTTGCCGCAGCCTTGACCGCGCCGGGACTGGAGGTGGCCACCGAGTGCGTGGCGCGCTTTCACCGCGCTCAGTCGGTGTGGAAGCAACGCCAACGCACGCGCGCGGCGCCGCTGTTTGCCGAAGCCGAAACCGCGTGCCAACGCGCGCAGAACCGCGACTTGGTGGTGCGCGCGCTCTATCAAGCTGCGCGCAGCCTGGCGGGAGCGGGCGAGCGTGACAAGGCCCTCGCGCTCTACGCCCGCATCGAGTCCGAGTTTCCCGAGCACCGCCTTGCCGACGATGCCAGCTTGCGTGCGGCCGAGGTGCTCACCGATGCTGGCGACAACGATGGCGCCGAACAACGCTTGCGCGATCTGCCCGACCGGTATCCCAAGGGCGATGTAGCCAGCGAGGCCTTGTGGCGCCTGGCCTTTGCCGCCTGGCATGCGGGCGACTTGGACAAGGCCGCAAGATGGCTCGATGAGGACATTCGCCGTTTCCCGCGCGAGGAGATCTACTACGCCGCCGGCCGGGCTCACTACTGGAGAGGTCGCATACTCGAAAAGCAAGGCGCCCGAAACCAGGCCCTGCAAGCCTACGCACGCGCGGTGCGAGAGTATCCACTTTCCATCTATGCGCTGTTCGCGCTCGAACGAATGCGCCACAGCTTTTCCCAGGCACGCGCCGGCCTGCTGCGCGAGTTGCGACCTGCGCTGCCGACGGGGAAAAGGCAATCTGCCTGGAACTTCCACCCCCAGCCCCTCTTTGCCGAACCAGGCTTCCTGCGCGCAGTCGAGTTGGCCCGCC
Source organism: Myxococcales bacterium (assembly GCA_003157315.1). The sequence continues at coordinate 2,834 of PMJE01000252.1, forward strand.
TGGGTCTGGGCAGCGAGTCTCGCCGAGAGTTGGCCCGCCTGGGTTTGGCCCCTGCTGACCACGCGCCGGAATCACAGACGGTGGCGAACACACCTACCCGAGAGGACGGATACTGGATTACCGCCATTCTGCTTGACCGTGGCCGGCTGTGGAACGCCTCGCATGCCATCCCCCGCACCATCCTCACCGCGTACCGCTGGTCGTATCCGAACAACCTGCGTAGCGATGCCGAGTGGCGCCTGGCGTATCCGCGTGCCTTCCCCGAGCTGGTGAGCAAGAACAGCAAAGCCAACCGCGTGCCCGAGGCCCTGCAACTCGCCATCATGCGCGAGGAGAGCGCGTTTTCCCCGAAGGCTGAGTCCTTTGCCAACGCCCTTGGGCTGACTCAGATGCTGGTGCGCACAGCCCAGCGGTTTGCCAGCGGACGGGTGACCCGCGACACCCTGCTGGACCCCTCCAAGAACCTGGAGGTGGGTTCACGCTTCCTGGCTTTCCTGCTGGAGCACTTTGGCGGAGCCCTGCCTCTGGCCATCGCCGGATACAACGCGGGGGAAGCCGCGGTGGATCGTTGGCTGCGCGAGCGTGGCAACCTGGAACTGGACGAGTTTTTCGAGACGATTCCCTACGACGAAACCCGCAACTACAGCAAGCGCGTGCTGGCATCCGTGTTTGCATATTCATGGCTCTACAACCACGACCAACCCGTGCCCGCCCTTTCCTTCGCGCTGCCCAAAGTCGAAGCCAAGAAGACCGAGGCGAAAAAGGAGAAGTAGTTGGCGAGCTTGTTCTCACAGAGCGCACAGAGAACGCAGAGGCCGGAAGAGAAGAAAGGGTCCGGACCGGACAAACCCAACCCTTCCCTCTCCCGTCAGCCTCCGTGGCCTCTGTGTCTCTGTGAGAAATAGGTAACTTCCATCCGCGGTCCACGCGATGCTAACTAGTTCTTCTTGCGGCGACCGAAGATGCCGCGCTTCTCCGACGGAGGTTCGACTTTCTCGCCGCCCGCGGCGGCAAAGGCGCGCAGGGCTTCCTCCTGTTGTGGCGAAAGTGACGCCGGCACCACCAGTTTGAGGTGCACGATCAGGTCACCGCGACCACGCTCCTGCAGGCGGGGCAAGCCCTGGCCCCGCAGTGCCACCGTGGCGCCCGGTTGCGTCCCCGGCGCAAGTGCGACGTCGACTTCGCCCTCCAGGGACTGCGATTTCACCGTCGTCCCCAGCGCCGCTTGAGGGAAAGAGACGGCGACCTCGGTGTGCAGATCGGCGCCATCCCGCTCAAAGCGCGGATCGTCCGCAACCCGGATGTGGACGTAGAGATTCCCCGGGCGTCCGNNCTCGACAACCCGCAGGCCGGCCCCTTTGCACGAGGGGCAAGGCTTGCGCGCGACCGAGCCCTCGCCGCGGCACAACGGACAGGTGGTCGAGATCCTGAGGAAGCCTTGTGCGTGCACGACCTGGCCACGACCACGACACTGCGGACAGGCCTCGCGCGATGTGCCCTGCTCCGCGCCCGATCCAGCGCAATCCTGGCAGACAACCCGCCTTTGCACCTTCACTTCCTTGGTCGCGCCGGTCGCCACCTCGGCCAAGGTCAACTGAACCTGCGTCTCGATGTCAGCCCCCCGCCCGGTGCCATGACCCATGCCTCCGGCAAATCCGCCGCCAAACATGTCGCCGAAGATGTCCGAGAAGGCCGAGAAGATGTCGCTCACATTGCCAAAACCGCCACCAAAACCGCTACCGCGTGGCCCCTCGTGACCGTAGCGATCGTAGAGCGCACGCTTTTCGGGGTCCGACAGCACCTGGTAGGCCTCGGACGCCTCTTTGAAGCGCGCCTCGGACTCATTGTCGCCGGGGTTCCGGTCGGGATGTAGCTCAAGCGCAAGTTTGCGATATGCCCGCTTCAACTCGGACGCATCGGCCTGGCGTGATACGCCGAGCACCTGGTAGTAGTCTTGTTTTTCACTCACGGGACGACTGGTTAGCGTACTCGAAAACCGCTCCGCCGCCATAGGCTGCATGCTCGCTGGCCAGCAGCGGCCGACGGCATTGGTTGGATTGGTGGCGTCGAGCAGGCTTCACAGCTTGTCGGCAGCCGCTTGATACTGAATACTGGTCTTTGTGCCGCATCAGTTTGTCGTCGCCTTGTCTGTCTCGAATCGCCCTCGCGCTCGGCGAGCGGGGCTGGAGTAGTCGGCTTTGCCTCGTCGCTTTTCCGACGACCCCGCGGCCTGGCAGGCACTCAGCCCCACCTATCTCTTCCGCAAGCCGCCCTGGTTGGTACTGCGCCACCAGGGGTTCCGCCTGCCCAGTGGGCATGAGATTCCCGACTACTGGATCGCGGAGTACCCCCCTTGGGTCAACGTCGTCGCGGTGACCGCGGCAGATGAGGTGGTCCTGATCCGACAGTACCGTCCTGGATCGGGCGACGTGCACTACGAGATCCCGGCCGGGGTTGTCGACCCAGGTGAGGACATCGAGGCCGCGGCCCGGCGCGAGCTAGTCGAGGAGACCGGCTACCGTGGCGGTCGCTGGTCGGTGCTCACCCGTCTCTCGGCCAACCCTGCCCTGCAGAACAACGTCACCACCTCCTATCTTGCCGAAGGCGTGGCCCCCCTGGGCTGTGCCCAACCCGAGGCGACCGAGGATCTGCGCGTTCACTTGGTGCCGCTAGCCGAAATCCCCTCTCTGATTGACAGCGGCGACATGATCCAAGCCCTGCACACCGCGCCTTTGCTGCGCTACCTGCTGCGCCGGCACGGGTGAGCTTCAGAGGAGGCAGCCGGCCTCAGTACGAACAATCCCTCACGGCAGGAGTGTGCCCGGCCATCAGGTCGGAGCAGGAGGATCCGGAAAATACGAGCGTGGATGAGTCGGAGAGACTCCACCCCCCCTGCTGGCCACTCGAATCGGGCGCCACGCTCCTGCCGTTGATTGTCACATCCAATTGATCCGAATTGTTGGGCGCGCGCCACAAGGAGAACCGGCACAGGTTCGCCTCCGCCAAGCTCATGATAGTGTCGAGTTGCTGGCCCAACCCGGTCGAGTCCGTTGCCGCGAAAAACTGCGAGCCGCTGTTGAAACTAGCCGCATTGGCGGCTGCGATCTCGGTCAGGCAGTCTGTGCTCTGTGCATCGCCATTGAGCGCGACGACGAACGTCTGTACGCCGACATTCTTCGCCCCCAGCTTGGAAGCCTCATTGACCGCCACGCTACAAGGCGAACCATCCGAAAAATCGCCCGCACAGGTTGGATCTTGATCAGTCATCAGCAAGACAAACTGAAAAAGGTGTGGCTGAAATCCCTCCCTCCCGAAGGACTCACGGCAGTGACCCAATGCCAAGGGAGATGGTGAATCGTCCCCCGCGATCGGGCAACCCGCATCACCTGATCCGCACGCCATCTGAGTCGCGATGCTAGTCGACTGGTTGGGCGCGGGCGAAACCGAAACCTGGCCCGCACAACAAGTCGCCCCGTTGCTGCAGTCGCTAGACCAAGGGAATAGCTCGAGACCAAACTGAATGTTTGGATGATTCTGAATCGCCGCCAGAATGGCCTGTTGAGCTGCCTGCCACCTGGTGGTCGTCGGATCGAACGCGTGCTGCTGCATAGATGTGGAACGGTCGAGGGCAATGATCATCTCAACCGAGTTCGGCACTAGCGAGATGTAGTGAGGGTTCGGACATTCATCCGAACCGTTGAAATGCCGCCGGTCACTCGAACTAAACTGGTCGATGGACGCGTCCGGGCCCTCAACTTCACCTGTTCCGCTAGCATCCATCCCGGCATCGTCCACCGCCCCAGGTAGCTGGACTGGCCAGGTACACGATACCCCGGCCAGAACCAGCAGCCATGAGGCGCTCGCCAGGCATCGGCGCTTGCGCCGGCCTGCTCGCCTTGCCTCGATCGCGATCACGGCCCGGTTGCTCCGCGCAGTCTCGCGGCCAGTTTGGTCACCTCGTCGCGACGCTCGCTATTCGGATAGCGCGCCAGGAAAGATTCCACCTCGGAAAGCGCCGCGGCCTTGTCGCCGACCCGGGCCAAGGTTTCCAGGATCGACAGATCCGTCTCTGCCCGCAGCAACCCGTTGGGGAAACGCGTCCGGCAGGCGACCCACGCCTTTACTGCCGCCCGAGGTCTGCCAAGGCCATCACGCAAAATCCGGCCCATCTCATAGGCCGCATTCTCCGCTGCTGGCCCCACGCCCTTCGCACAGTGATTCAGCATCGTGAGTGCATCTTCCGGGCGGCCTTCGCCCAGTGCTGTCCGCGCCTCCGCCAGTTCCACGCCGGCCGGACCGTTCTCGACGGGCGCCGGACTTGCCACAGCAGACACTCGCCGCAAAGACGCGCCCGCCGGGGACGGCCGGTGCTCCCCCTCCGAGGAAGACAGCCCACGGATCGGTCCAGCCCACGAATCCCCCTGGACTAGCCGAACTGACCGAGCGCCACGCCACACCTCGACAACACCTAGCTCGACCTCAACCGAAACTCGATCATCGTCTACGCCGACGTGGAACTTGGTACCCACGACGGAAATAACATACGGTCCGGCGGACACTGCAAATCTGGCTCCCGGAGCCTGATGGGGAACCTCGAACCTGGCTTGGCCGCGCTCGACAGAAGGCCGGTGTTCAGCGTCCCAGCTCAGCACAGAGTTGGCATCGAGTTCGACTCCGGCACCCCCGACCAATGCTACACGGGCTTTCTCGCCTCGACCGGTTCGCACCGGCGTGGCAGACAAAACCTGGGATGCAATCCGGGTTGCCACCGGGCCGGGCTGTGGAACCGACGCAACCGCGGGAGCAACCCGCTTGGCGGGCAAATGGGTGGGACGCGTGGCCGGGACCATCCACAGTACGGCCACCACACCGACAGCGACCAATGCCCCGGTAAGGGCCGGGAGCGCCAAAGACCTAGCCCGACGCGCCGGCGGATCTTGGCTCGACTGCAAGCCCTCGATCTGAGCCCAGACCCGACGCCGCGCCACCTCGTCCCCAGTGCGCTGCCGCGCTGCCTCCAAAGTCTCGCTCAACCACTTCTCCGTGCGATCGGATTCGTGTGTAAGCCACTTCATGTGTTTATCCTCCGCGCCGCCTTGACGAGTTCTGCCCGGGCGTGGCGCAGCCGGGACCAGACCGTGTTGGGAGGACATCCCATCACGTTGGCGATTTCATTCACGCCCAATCCCTCGATCTCGAACAGGACGAGGACCATCCGCTTCTTGGGTGACAACTTGGCCAGCAGCCGATCAAGCAGCCGCAACTCCGATGCCTTTTCGGCCGGGTCAGGCTGGGGCTCGGGTTCGGTCTCATGCCAGGGCAGAATCGACAGGAATGAACGCATGCGTCGCCGCCGGCCCAGGTGGGAGGCATGGCGAGCGACGATGCGATAGATCCAGGTCGATAGCTGGGCCTCCCCGCGAAATTGCTTCAGCCCGCGAAAGACCGCGACGAACACGTCCTGGGCAGCATCCTCGCGTTCCTCTGCAGGCACTCCAAGCGCGCTCAAGAAACGAAATACCGGCTGTGAGTAGCGCTCATAGAGCGCCCGCCACGCAAGCGGATCCCCACTGCGGACCCGTTCAACCAACGCATGGTCGTCTGGCTTTTGTCGCTGACTTCCCGCGGGTTTCTGTTGGTTCATGTTCACCGGCGGCATAAAGGTTTCGCCCAAGATTACTTTGCTAGAGTAGTTAGTGCCCCTGGTCGACCTGCTTCGTCACCGAAGCGACATGCCTAAAGCGAGGCCTGCGTCACCAAAGACGCTTGGAGTCGAAAAGGCAGTTTCATTGGTATTTGGGTCAACGTATCTATAGCGCAGAGCGGCCTTGGCGAAGTCGAGAGAAAGCCGCAAGAAAAGGCGCTTCCCCAAGGGCATTTGCATGCCTCCGGTCACCGCGCCTGCGGCCGCAAAGCGGTAATCCCATTGCACATTCGTCTGGTACCTCGCTCCGAGAATCCAGAAATCGAGCTGCCCTGCCAGGCCCAGCTGCAGTTCCACGGCAGATATCGCGCGCCTCCACATGACCTCAAGGCCTGCAGGAACACGAACCACATCTCCCCGGCCGCCATTCCAATCGCGCTCGGTCGGGCCAGACACACCGCCCCACAGGCGGACCATGAGACCGGTATCCGTGCGTGCACCCAGCGTGCGAGCGAGGGAGAGCCGCAGTTCATAGGGTTCCAGTCCTGCCATCTGGCTGGCAAGTCTTTGGGAGATGGCGAGTGAGATATCCCACCTGGCCCTTGTCATGAGTCGCGGGGCTGCGCTGACGGGCGCGGGCGGGTTGGCAGGTGCTGGGGACGCCACAGGGATCGGCGGACTCTTGCGGGGGGCTTCCTCCACGTCCGGCAGCTCAACTTCCTCGAGGTAGCGCTGA
>PMJE01000383.1 GCA_003157315.1 Myxococcales bacterium
CAATCTCTTGGGCATCCCCTCAGACATCATCAATCCCGTGCGCACCCTCAGACCGACTATAGTCACCCAAGCCCGCGCTAACCCCTCGACATCACTCGATTGATTCGCCGCGCGTGTGGAAGTTGGGTTAGCCACACCGCTTGCCGTGGCACGGTTCCGTATCCGGCGCCCGTCGCCCTGTTGCCCGTTACACACCTGCCCGGCGCCTCGGCTGGCGTCACCGAACGCGCTCAGCTCGCCTCACGTCATGGCCGGCCCAATCGCCAGAGCATGGCGCGTGTGCGGTCGAGCAAGGAACGCAGTTCCGACAGCGCCGGGCCTTTCAGCTCGCCCCGGATCTCCAACAGGTCCAGCCCGGCGTGACACTCGGCTGCTTCGGCCCCGGCGATGCGGAACCGGCGTGCCCGGCCGGCACCAGGTATCGGGTAGGCCTCGGCGATGTTGAGGATCACCGACTCGACGGCGCGGCACGACTGGTCGATGACGTGACCGCGTCGGCCTCGGGTGGACTGGCGCAGCAGCCGGTAGAACTCCACGGCTACGCGATAGGCATCGAGCCCCTGGATCCCGGCTTTCGTTGCGGAGCAGGTGGTGGCGTTTTCCATGTTGGCCTCCTTGCCGCCTCGAACGGCGGCGTTCGCCCCCCACGGCCCAAGATTCGTGCCAACACCGCGGCGACGGCTCCGGGACCGGATCCGTCGCCGGTCCCGGCCATCCGGCCCCGGCCATCCGGCCCCGGCCTCCGGCTCCGCCGCCGTCCAGGCGGCCCTAAAGTACCTGTCGCCCCGCCACGTCGGAATCCACAGGTCGCGTTCCATCCGGCACCTCTCCGCGATGCGGAGGCGCGGGCGGAATGGGCGGGGGAACTGCCACCGGAGGCTTCTCCGGCGCCACAGCAGGCGCAGGAAGATCCTCCGGGGTGCCAGGGATGTTCGGCTCCAGCAACTTGAGCAACTTGGCATAGGCCAGCTTGCTCTTCTCGGCCCAATCCGTGTTGACTCCGAGGCGCTCGATCATGAGCAGATTCTCGCGCTGCCAGCGCATCGATTTCTCAAGCAGCACGCGGATCTTCTTGTGTAACTCCTCCTGGTACACTTCCCGCGCTTCTCCCCGAAGCTCCGCTGGAATCGGGGCATGCATGAAGGCGTCGTAGAGCTGTTCGTAAAGCGAGCCGACCTGGAAGCCGGCGGCGGATGCCCAGGCCGGGTTTCCATACTTGATGGTTTCGATGTAGGCGCGCTGGGCTTGCAGGAGCAGGCTGGCCTTCTGGTCGAGATCCTTGTCCATCTGTGCTTCGGGCAAGCGCAATTCGATCGCCTGGAAGCGCTGGTGCGAGATCTGCGCCAGGTGGTACTGCGAGAAGGCCAGGTAGAAGTCGGTGGCGAGACGCTCCTCATTCTCGATCTTTTGCCGGAAAGACAGGACGGAGCGGAAGGTCTTCTCGGCGGTGTCGAGGTCTCCCAGGTTGAATTGCGCGAAACCCCGACGCGCAAGAGCTTCGATGCGATCGTCGGCAGACAGGTCCGATCGTTGCAAAACGCGTGCAAACACCTCGGCCGATGCGGGCCAGTTCGCCTGCTCGGCGTAGCACGCGCCCAGTTGGAAAGATGCGTCCTTGGCATCGGCGTGGGTCGGATACTTGTCGATGAGTCCCTTGAAGGCGTCGATTGCCTCTGCCCAATTCTTGCCGCCGATATGGGCCAGACCCATGTTGTAAAGTGACGGCCGCGCGTAGCCAGAATCCGGAAAGCCCTTGAGCAGCTTGGCGTAGAGCTTGGCCGCCGCGTCGAATCGCTTGTCCGATAGCGCCACCCCGGCCTGCTCGAAGAGCTCCGGCGCGTCGTATGCCTCGATTTGCGTACCGGCAGGCCCGTGGCTGGCGTCGATTCGGATGGGATCCATCTCGTACTTGACCACCGGCCCCGATTCGGGCCCAACCGCCGGTGGGTGGGCGCCAGATGTCGCACACGCGCCCATGCTCGCCGCGAAAATCGTTGCACAGCCGAGTTTCCACCAGTGACGCAAGAACAATGAAGGTTGCATGGCTTTCCTGCCTGATCGACAACTCATCCCTCGCCGCGGTTCCCAACACCCGTCGATAGCATAATAATAGCCTTCGCAAGGCAGCCGTGCAGCTACGACCACTCATCTCGGCCCAAGACATCGCCACACGCGTGGCGGCCCTGGGCAGCGAAATCGCCGCTCGGCTTCCCGAGGGCGCCCTCACCGCGGTGGGCATTTTGCGTGGTGCCTTTGTCTTCATGGCGGACCTGGTACGGGCGATTCCACGCGACGTCCGTTGTGACTTTATGGGCGTGCGCAGCTACGGCGCTGCCACCGAAACCTCCGGCGTTGTGCAAATCACAAGCGATCTCCGGCTGCCCATTTCCGGGCAGCATGTCCTTCTGGTGGAGGACATCGTGGACACGGGACTCACCCTGCGCTACTTGCTCGATTTGTTGCAGGCGCAGGCGCCTGCCAGCCTTCAGGTCTGCACCTTGCTCAACAAGCCGTCGCGGCGCCGAGTCGAAGTTCCGCTTGATTTTGTGGGTTTCGAAATTCCTGATCGTTTCGTGGTGGGCTACGGCCTCGACGCGGCCCAGAGGTACCGCAACTTGTCCTACCTTGCGGTCGTGGACCAGTAGCGGCTGACCCCCAATCGATCAGCCTACTTCTTCTCGCTGAGCAGGGCTTCGAGTTGCTGCTGAAGACGATGGCAACGCTGCAAGATCTCCAGGTACTGGGTCTGGAAGATCTTGACGTGGCGCCGCTCGCGCGCCTTCCGGTGCAAGGCATCGCGCACCTCGGAAAGCTGCGACACCAGGTCGGCTGCGCTCCGGAAGCGCGGGATCAAGGTGTGCAGCCGACTTTGGTCGACCATCTTGATCTCGCCCTCCTGCCTGTCCGTGGGGGGCACGAACAGCAGGGCGACCAAGCTGGGCACACTCGCCTTGATAGTCTTGACCACCATGCTTCCCGTGAGATCGGGTAGCGAGTCTTTGGCCACGAGAATCTGAGGAGGGGTTTGGGTCGCGATGTCGAGCGCCTCCCCCCCGCTCTGCGCGTGCTGCAGACGCCAGCCCTTGTCCGCGGGCAGGGCCTTCTCCAGCGCTGCGACCAGGTCGGGCTGGTCATCAACCACCAAGAGGTGAAGCTCGCCCAGCCGACTGGCCGCCGATGACGGTTCTCCGTCACTGGCCAAGAGTTTGTCCTCCAACTCCGTGGCCCGCCCGGACAGCTCCATCAGCTTGCGCACGAGATCATCGTTGGCCTCGGCGAATTCGGCCAAGAGTTGATCGCGCCCCAACGCCGTCTGGACGTCCCGGGCAGCCCTCACCACCCGGTCGCGCAGGGAGAGAACCGAGTCGCGATTCTCCGGCATGACGTCCGCCGCGCCCGCACGAAACGCTGGCGCCACCACGTCAAAACTGGTCCGCCGGCTCATGGCGATGACCACGGTCAAGGGCGACCTGTCGCGTACAAAGCGAATGAAGTCGATTGCCCCGGGAAGCGACGGGGTATCGAGATCGCAAAGCACGACGGAGAAGAAACGATTGAGGATTTGGTCAGAAGCGCGCTCAGGTGAAGTCAGGGCGGTGACGCTCAGGCCGGTCTCGAGCAACACGCTCTCGACTGCTCTCAGCACATTTACCTCGGCATCTAGCACCAGGACCTCCTGGGCCGAGGATGTCTTAGCCTCCTGAACAGTCACGCCTATGACCCTAGGTGAGACGCGGGCAAAGGTCAAAAACTGCTATCACAGCGCGAAATCTAAGACAGCGTGGTACTCTGAAGCTCGGCAGAGTGTCGTCTGGCTCTGTCTCGCCACACATCGAGCAATCGGCAAAACCATGGTGAGTGTACTCGACAGGGTACTGCAAGCGGCCCGTCAGCTGGGTGCGTCCGACGTCCATCTGAAAGTGGGCTTGCCGCCCATCTTTCGTGTCAAGGGGGACCTACGCACAGTGGCCAACGTGCCTCCCCTGACCAAGGAGGCGGTAGAGGAGTTCGGGCAGAGCATGATGAATGCGCGACAGCGCGACATCTTCGAGAAGAACTGGGACGTCGACCTCGCCTACGCCACCGCCGATGGCTTCCGTTACCGGGTCAACGTCCTGCAACAGCGGGGATTCATGGGCGTGGTGATGCGTCTCATCCCACCCAACGTGCCGCCCTTCGAACGCCTGAATCTGCCGCGCAAG
>PMJE01000012.1 GCA_003157315.1 Myxococcales bacterium
CCAAACCCGCGGCTTAGTTCAACTCGGGTTTGCTGGAAAGGCCACCGTCCCGGAGGCGCCCACGCCGAGTCCCGATGGAACGTTCCGGCGTATCGTGAGATCATCCATTCTAGCGAACCCTATTGGTTCGACGGCCGCCCGGATGCCGGATTCTGAAGATGCCAACAAATCGTCGATACCTTCCATCCCTGACTCCACCTCGCGTCGTTCTTCTTGGAGCGGGCGCGTCCCGCGGAGGCCTCGCCAACGCAGCAATTCCTCCGCCTGTCGACAGCGAGTTCTTTGCTGTCGCAAACCAATTGCGTGGTCATGGAACCCCAGGCCTCACCAAGCGCGTGCTTCGGACGGTGTGGGATCTCTATGCACGCATCGACGGAATTGGGCTGGAGGAATACTACCGTGATGTTGAAACGAGAGCATCGATAGGACGGATTGCCAAGTCCGTCGGGAAGCCCAAGGAGTGGTCAGGTCGCAAGGAGGACCTGGAGGAACTCATCCGCCGCGTCTACATTCAGACGACTACAAAGGAGGACGCAACTGGACGAAATCCGCTGAAGAGCCAGGCGCATGAGGCAATCCTCAAGGGTCTTCGCTCTGGTGACACGGTCATGACGTTCAACTATGACCTCGTCATCGAAGAATCCTTCGGCAGCACTCCCGTCTGGAATCCAAGCGACGGATACGGTACCCGAATCCCCGGGGTCACCAAAGACTGGCCGCGCATATGGCTTGAGAAGCGAAATCTGCCGAGATCGGCCAAGAGCGAAATCCTGCTACTCAAACTGCACGGTAGTCTCGGATGGGCTCCGTACCAGAATGGCACGATCAAACTCAAGCCGCGGCCGTACCTCGTCCGGAAGGGGAAGCCGGAGTCTGTTTCCGTGTTGCCACCGGGCTGGAACAAGCGCATTGACTTGAACCCGTACAAGCTCTTTTGGCGAGAGGCGAGGCTGCGTCTACAGAAATGCAAATCGCTTCTGATCGTTGGCTACTCGCTGCCCGACACAGATCTCCTTGCCCGGGCACTCTTCGCCGAAGTGGTTCGCACGAGAAGCGCAGGTGACTACCTAGATGATTTTGTCGTCGTCGACCCTGATCCAGAGGTTCGACGCAAACTGCTCAAGCTCTTCACGTCGGCGCTGGGACCGTTGTGCAGGATCCAGCAGTACGACTTCATCGAGGATCTAGTCCCCGTGGCGGCCGCGCCATCTAGCCTGCCGTTGCAGCGGACGGCGCCACCGCGCGCGCTCTCTGTGCAGCCGCAACGTTCAGCATGGCGACGGCGCCGCCGGTGAACGCAAACCGTTAGGCGGGCCAGACTGTGACTGCCAGATCAGAACAAGAGCTTCGCGACAGCCGCCGCCGCTTGTTCGAGGCATTCCCCCGAACTGCCGAACCCGACGCGATCCTGCACTTTCAGTCTCTGCTTGCGGAGGAAATTCTGCGAACCGAAAACGAGCAGCAGATAGAAGAATCTCAGCTGCGGAAGCTCCACCTCAGAGCCGTCCGTCTGTACGGCGATGGAGTAGCACACAGACTTCTTTCCGCGTACGCGATCCGGCAGCTATCTCGGAACTCGGGAAAGCCACCTAATCTGATCGGTCAAGGGGCAGCGTTCCAACTCGTGAAGGATTGTGCTGCCGAGGTCGCGCGACATGGCGTGCCGCCTCTTCTCGCTGACCTCACCAATGTTGTAAGAAACGGAGACTTGATTCTCTGCCTCGATCCGAACAGTCCCAGGATCGTCGAGTGCAAGTCATCGAAGGTCAAGGACGCCAGATTCGAACGGCAGGGACGTCGTGGAAGGCAGCTCGCCCGTTTTGAGAGTATCCAGGCGTTTCTTGACGAGGGACGGGGTCGAATATTTGGCGAGGAGAATGAGCGAATTACCGTCGAGATAGCGCACACGCCTCGCTTCTCCTTCTCGACCGTCAACGCCATTGTCAAGTCCGCACTCGCACACAAACCTCTCGCGCTTACCCCATCACCCGACGAGTTCTACGCGGCAGCCTTGGAAGGTGAGACAGCAGACGTGTCGGCGGCTCTGGCGAATTTGAAACACAAAAAGGGCGACCACATAGCCATAGGCAGGAGCCTCGACCCACTGCAATCCGGCGTGTGGGAGACCCCACCTCCAGTGCTGTGGAAGGTCGACGACAGTGCGAAGTGGGCGCTGATGGAAGGTGACGTCACCGTGTCGCGTGCGGTCAGGGTTGAGACCTTTGTCGGTCTCGCACGGGGCGATACTCGCGTCGAGTCGTTGGTTCATCCCAAGGGGAAGGTGCCATGGGCCTACGCGATTGTGGTTGGCGAGGAGCGCGTCACAGTCTTAGGGAATGTCATTCTTGATGTGGTCTATGGCCACCAGACTCTTGAAAGCGCGGGGGAGATGTTGCTTGAACAGGCGGAAAAGGCAGCGGCACTGATTCGGGGAGTCGCCCAACGAATAGGTGTTTGAGCCGGCCCGGCGCGGGTGCGGAGCCTGAGAAATATTCGGAGGCCCAACCAATAGGCGGGGCTAGGGATGATGCCCGCTGCAGCTTTCGCACGCG
>PMJE01000403.1 GCA_003157315.1 Myxococcales bacterium
GGCCGAATGCGTGATGCTCAACAAAGGTCCGCACCTCCTGGACGCCATCCAGATGCTCGATGGCGTGCTCGCCCGCATGGAGGGCCATCAACACAAGAAGACGCCTCAGTTGCGTGTTCTCCACTCGTGGCAGTCTGCATTTTCGGCGGACGAAGCAAGGATATTGAGATGATTCACCTCGCGCGGTGGCAACTCGGTCCGGTCCGTGGGCGGCGGAGACGGGGCCGCGCCCTTTTTGCAAGCGATGACGAGAACCAGGAACGCAAAGACCGTGTGGGATCGAAAGCCAGGCCGATGGAACCACACGGCGCGCAGTAGTCTCACCCCTATCAGAGCGACACTGTGAAGAGGTTGGCCGGGTCAGTGTGGTGGGTGTTCAGATACGGCGAGTAGCTGCTCACGTTGATCGCGCCGTTGGGCTGGAAGGTCATGATGCGCAGAAAGCCGCCGCCGCCCTCCGCTTCGTCCTGGTAGTCAGCCAGGATCTGGTGCACCGGCGGGCCTGCATCACGCGTGCTGGTCAATTCGCTTTCGGCGTGGACATGCCCGCACAGCACGATCCGCACGTTCGGATTGTTTACGATCAGCTTCTGCCAGATCTCTTCGCCGTCGTTCACGCCACCCGGAAGCGCCTCTATCCCATAGCTGTGGGGGCTGAAGGCCTGGTCGGTTCGGGTAAGGTGGTCGAACCGCGTGCCGTCCAAGTACAGATAGGCATGCGTGAGGACGATGGCGTTGGCTGACGAATTGGCCTTGAGAACCCCATCCGCCCAAGTAAGTACGGCATCGCGCGGGCCAAATTCCAACGATATAATGAGCCACGACTGACCGTTGGCTTCGAACAGGTGATAGCTATTGGCGGCGGAGCCTGGCTCAAAGGGGGCCTGGAATGATGGCTCCCAGTCCAGGCTGGTGAGCGAGAAGTAACTGTCAAACAGGCTCGTGTCGCGACTGACCGCGCCTCCGCCTCCCGGATAGTCGTGGTTACCTATCGCCAAAGCATAGGGCACTTTGATGTCGAGCAGGTGCATGCTGTGCGAGGCATTGGTCCACTGGCCATCCACGTCGTTGTCGACGATGTCGCCCTCGTGGGCCACGTAGCGAATGTTCAGCGCGGTTGCCTGATTGATGATCCAGTTGGCCTGGGCGTCGAAAATCTGCGGATAGGTGGACGAGTAGTACTGAGTGTCGGGCAGAACGATCAGCGTCCAAGGTATCCCGGTGGGCGAGCCGGAATCGACCTGTCTCCCGGAATCCGTGACGTCCTCCGCATCCATTGCCGTTCCTGAATCCACGCCCGGCGCCCCTGCGGCTCCTGTATCGACCTGGGTTCCCGAATCGGTGGTCAACTCCCCCGCAGCGTCGTCCTGCAAAATGGTCGCATCCGCCGCGTTGGCCGGTGGCTCCCCTGCCGCGGCATCGGTTGCGGCAGCCGTGGAAGTCACCGCCTCTGAGCCACAAGCCAGCAGCAGGACGAAGGGACCGGCAAGGACCAAGACTTTGCAGTTAGGTGTCATATATTCTCCTGCGCCAGAACCTAGCAAGCGCCTCCGCCGGCCAATGTGACAAAAGACCATCTCAGTGCTAGTAGCACCACATCGGCACGCCCGGCTCGGCAGTAGCAAACCACTGTTCCAGACGTAGCGTGCGCAGCGACTCGTCCTGCTCAAAATCATCCAAATCCGTTTCCAGCTCGCCATTCGGCGTGCTCTGGCACGGGCTGTGGGGTTGACTGTGGTCTTGGTGATCTTGCTTGGGCAACGCCATGTGAACCTCCTTTGCGACAAGGCAATAGTAAGGCATTGCGCAGGTTGACCGCGTGACAGGTGAGTAACCTTTCTGTGGCGGCAATGCGCAGAATCTGCTCAAGCCTGAGCAGCTTGCTTCAACAAGGCTGCGTTGCGCCGTAGGGCGCTTTCCAGCAATTCGGCCGTCTTGATCTTGAGAAAGCGGTGGTGCAAGGCTTGTGCGCGATCCCTGAGGCGCACGCTCACTGCACGAGCCGCAGCCGCGCGCGAGTGTTTCCCCTGGGCTTCCCAGAAGGTCGCCTCGCGCAGAATCCATTCCGCAAGCACGAAGGCGTCGTGAAGCTGCCCCAGGATGTCCTGCAGATCCTTGAATCGTCGCACGGCCGAGTCTCTGGCAGCAAACAGGGCGCGATCCAGCTCGGCGGCGTAGCGCAGCCAGCGGCAGTGGCGTCGGATAGCATGCAAGGACATCGGGGCGAAGTTTCTGCCCAACGCGCGCAACTCCTCGAGGGCCATACGAGCGCGCTTCCGGCGCGCACTTCCCAGGCGCAGAGCGGTTTCGCCCAAGTCTACACCGCCGCGAGTTGTCAGGATGTCCAGGTCTTCGCGCAATCGAGTCCCATCGAACTCCGCGAGCGCCTTGGCGAGCTTCTTGTGGGCACGAGTTCGCGTGGCAGCAAGCCGGTCGTGCAGAAGACGCACGACAATGGGCGCAACCTTTGCTTTGGGCGCTTCCCTATCGAAAAGTGCAGCACCGACGTCGAAATCGCGTCCCTGGCCCGCCAGCCGGGTCAGCTCACGCAGCCGCTTGAGTGAGCGGCGCACGCGGCGGGCTGCTGGCTTGCGAGCAGCCACGGGCAAGGCCACGCGCAGGCGACGCGATGCCACCCGGATCTGATGAATCGGCTCTTCCTGCCCGGCCTGGGCACCCGGCAGGTTCGCGAACAGCCGTTGCACTTGCTCACGCAGGAGTCCGGTTGTGGGCGGTTCACTCTCCTTGCGCTTCGGCTTCACAACCCGGCCAGTTTGGAACAAGAATCGCCGGCTCACAAGCGCGCCCACGACACGGGAGTATAATGCCCTCTATGAAGCTCAAGAAACTTGTCCAAGAAACCCGCAGGCTCTGCCAGCCCTACTGCATCACCGATGGTAGCAGCTTCCGACTCAAACACATTGATCCGTCCGACACCGGTCCGCTCAAGTCTGAAGACAAGGCACGCGCCAAGCAGACGCTACAGATGGGCATCGAAGCGCTGGCCAAGTTGCAGGACATTCTCTATGCTCAGGACTCCTGGGCGGTGCTGCTCATCTTTCAAGCCATGGACGCTGCCGGCAAGGACGGTGCCATCAAGCACGTTATGTCCGGCATCAATCCCCAGGGCTGCCAGGTGGCATCGTTCAAGGCGCCGTCGGCCGAGGAACTGGACCACGACTTCCTCTGGCGCTGCCAGAAGAGCCTGCCCGAACGCGGTCGCATCGGCATCTTCAATCGTTCCTACTATGAAGAGGTGCTGGTGGTGCGCGTGCATCCCGAGTTTCTCGAAAAGCAGAGGCTGCCGCGACTCCTGGTCGGCAAGAAGATCTGGGACCACCGTTACGAAGACATCTGTGCCTTCGAGCGCTATCTGACCCGCAACGGCGTCGCCATCCGCAAATTCTTCCTGCACGTGTCGCATGCCGAGCAGAGGCGGCGCTTTCTCGAACGCCTGGACACCCCGGAGAAGAATTGGAAATTCTCCGCAGCGGATATTGCCGAACGTCAGTACTGGCGAGAGTACATGGTTGCCTACGAAGACATGATACGCGCCACCGCGAGGCCCTGGGCTCCCTGGTACGTCGTACCCGCGGACCACAAATGGTTCACCCGTACCGTGGTGGCGGGCGCGGTCATCGACGCGCTGGCATCGCTCGATCTAGAGTATCCCGAAGTGGACAAGGCCAAGCGTGCCGAGTTGGCCGCCGCCCGAAAGGCGTTGCGCGCCAGCCAGGAACCACCCGTGCGCTGATCGGATGCACCTGCCGAGGCCTGGGCATCAAAGCAGATTGCTGGCCAGTTCTGCTAGCGCTGAACGCTCACCCCTGGTCAGATTGACGTGCGCGTAGATGCTCTGTCCCTTCATGCGATCGATGAGGTAGCTGAGGCCATTTGACCGCGTGTTCAAGTAGGGATGATCAATCTGGAAGATGTCGCCAGTGAACACCACCTTGGTCCCCTCGCCTGCGCGGGTGATGATGGTCTTCACCNNTTCTTCTCGTCGAGCAATTCGCCGATGCGCTTGTGTTTGGGATCGCTAGCGCCGAATTGGTTACGGATGACCCCTAGGTTGTCGAAGAGTGGCTGCATGTACGGATCGAGCTTGGACTGGATGTCGCCAGGCAAGTAACCGATGTCCTTGTTGGACAGGGGTACCACCGGGCGTGCCATGAAGACC
>PMJE01000116.1:0-2826 GCA_003157315.1 Myxococcales bacterium
GGGCTGGATTGTGGCACAATAGGGGCGATGGCAAGCTACCAGCGCATCTCTGTGGACCCGCGACAGATGGGCGGCACCCCTTGTCTTCGTCGCCTGCGCATACCCGTCGCCACGGTGGTGGAGATGGTGGCAGAGGGAATGACGACCGAGGAGATACTGGCCGCCTATCCTGACCTGGAACGCGAAGATATCGCGGAGGCCTTGCGCTACGCGGCCGAGGCTGTTCGAGAACGGGAACTTCCGCTTAGAACCGTCGCCTGACGCCTTCGGGTGCCCGGCCTGACCACCAGCATGAGATTCCTCGTCGACAACGCTTTGTCGCCGCTGGTGGCCGAGGGACTTCGTCGCAGTGGGCACGACGCCGTCCATGTGCGCGACTACGGCATGGCAACGGCTTCCGACGAGGACATCATGGCGCGCGCCATGGCCGAAGACAGGGTGGTGGTCTCGGCCGACACCGACTTCGGCACCTTCTTGGCACTGCGGCGTGAGGCGCGGCCATCGGTGATTCTCTTTCGCCATGGAAGCCAACGGCGGCCGGAACGGCAGGTCGAGATCCTGCGCGCAAATCTCGATGCGCTCGCTGAGGACCTGGCGGCGGGCAGCGTCGTGATATTCGAGAGCGCTCGCCTGCGCGTGCGGCGGCTTCCCATAGGTGGCCAGACTCCCTGAATCCGACAGATCGATCCCACGATGACCGAGGCCTACCTGATTCTGCGCGACCTCGGCAATCGCGTGGCCGAGGTGCACCTGGGCGAGGTCAACGCCGCGAGCAAGCNNCGGCGCCACGCTGGCCTACCAACAAGTGGCCTCCATGATTCCAGAAACCATCCCCGTCATCCTGGAATCGATCGTCACTGCCGAATTCATCGACGACGAAATCGAATCCGCGCACTCGGCCCTGGCGACAGGTGGTCCCCGGTCCCGCGTGCGAGGGCGACGTTCAAGCGCGACGGCCAGGCTGGTTCACGCGTAGTTCGCCGCCCGTGCTGGCTGTCGGCGTCTTGCCAACAGGATCAATGCCTGGGCAGCCGCCGCGCCTTGGCGGCGGGCTTGAGCTGCGACCTGAGCGCATCGTTGACGGCTCTCGACGTCTTGAACGCTTCCGCGACGTCAGGTGCGAGGACCACGACATCCGTGCCGCGGGCGAAATGCGCAGCATATTTTCCACGGACGCCACCCGAGAAATCATACTCGGGCCGCATCTCGTCGCTGTCCTGCTTTCGCCTTCTAGCCGCTGGCATATGTCCTCCGCTCGCTCTTGGCAGCAAGTCACATCGCCCTGAGCAGTTCCTCGACAGCCTGCTTGAGGCGAGGGATCTCGATCTCCACGGTTCTCCACACCAGTTCCAGGTTCACCTCGAAGTACTGGTGGATCAGCTTGTCGCGCATGCCTGCAATCTGGCGCCAGGGAATGTCTGCGCGTCTTGACCTTGTCGGTTCGGATAGGCTCTTAGCCGCCTCTCCAATGATCTCAAGGTTTCGGACCGCAGCGTCCTGGGTCCGCCGGTCCGCGAGGAACGCCGCCTGACCCTCGGAGGTGTACGACAGGATGCAGGCTGCGGCGTCTTGAATATGCAGGAGATAGGCGCGATCGTCCTTCACAGCGGCACGGCCTCGGCCACGATGCGATCGCGCAGATAGGGGCTGATTCCCCCGTCGGTCACCACGTCGACGTGACGACCCAAAGTAGCCCCCAGGTCTTGCTCAAGGCCAACCAGGTCCAGCAAAGTCCGGCCCGGTTCCATCTCCACCAGCACGTCGATATCGCTCGATGGCTGGTCTTGGCCACGCGCTACCGACCCGAAGATCCGAGGATTGCGCGCGCCATGAGCGCCCATGATGCGCAGGATCTCCGCGCGCTTTTCCCGGATCACCTTGTCCATGCCAGAATTGTAGCACCAGGCAAGCTGGATCGATCCAACTGTCGCCCAGCGCCCGATGCTGGTGGCCTCAGAAACCCTCCCCGCTAACGCCAGGATTCTCGCGGTTTCTTGGCGTGGCAACATGCTAGGAATGAATGCGCGGTCCGGCGGGTTGCTCTCTTGAGCCATCGAATGACCACCTTTCCGCCGCCTTTCGATGAGCTGCGTGCTGATGTCGCCACAGACCTGGCAGATCGGTGGAGCGAGCCCTGCGAAGCGGCGTTCGAGTTTCTTGCCGAGAACTACCCGCCAGAATTGCTGAAGCTGATCGCTTCGAATCGCCTTCGGGCTACGGATCTCACTTTCGCAGCCGAGATTGCGGGACGGCTTTCGGATAGCACGGCTGTGCGGCGCACCCTGCTGCCTCTGCTGTTGCACGACGATGCGGTGGTTCGGGAGGGCGCCATCTACGGCCTGGCACCGCATGCTGACGAGACCGTGCTCTCAGCACTGGCGCGGCTTTCTGCGTCCGACCCGACAGCGGCGGTCCGGCAGGCGGCAACGGAAACTCTCGCCGACCTGTGACCGCGCTGATCGGACCGCAGCCGGGGACTCGGCCAGGCGGCTGGAGAACGCTACTTTGGCCAAATCTTCGTGTACAGCAGGAATGCCCGGACGGTCATCGTTGGAATCCTCAGCATCCCGCACGCACTCGACACCGTTGTGCGGTCTGGCCGATCCCTGTATTCCTCAGTGAGTACAGTGACGTCTTCACCCTGCCGAGATCGAAGAAGGGCCAGGCCCACGACCCACGGATCGGCATCGTCGGTTGACGTGTGCCTGGATCTTGCGCACGTCCGGCAGATCGATCCCACGATGACCGAGGCCTACCTGATTCTGCGCGACTTTGGCAATCGCGTGGCCGAGGTGCACCTGAGCGAGGTCAACGCCGCGAGCAAGC
>PMJE01000116.1:2873-7274 GCA_003157315.1 Myxococcales bacterium
GGGGCCGAACTTGTCAGGAAGCCTTCTTGGCGGCGCTCGCCCCTCTTGGCGGCAGCGTTACCACCTGCCGCCCACTTGCCCGCTGCCGAGCCCTCGCAGCCTCGGCGATCTTCCGGAGATCGTTGTCCGACGCCTTGGCCATGGCCTCGCGAATCGCGTGGATCTCGTCGACGATGGGATCGGAAAGCGACATTGTCTACTCCTCGACCAGCTCAAGGGGCATGCATATGACGGGTGGCTCGTAGCCTGCTGCTCTGCAGATTGCCTCAATTCTACTACGTAAGGTCGCGTTGGCGATGTGTTTGCAGTTCCAGCTCAAGAGGTAGTCCATGCCGTGAACCGTCGCGACAGCAACGTGGAAAGCGTCCACCCGCGCCTGCTGGGGCAGCCCGCCTCCAGCGATGAGTTCTTCGGCGAGCACAGTCGCGTCATCGGTGACGTCCAGTATGGCGATCTGTTCCAGCGTCGCCAACCGCAACGCAGCGGCTTCAGGGTCTCCCTTAGACGCCTCGTCCAGGACGAACTGCGAGACATAGATGTCGAAAGCCTGTCGACCAGCCCACCATTCGCGCGTGACCTGCTGATGAGCAGCCCGAACCAAGTCCTCACTTGGATGCGCGGTCAAGTAGCTGACCATGCTTGTTTCGACGTAGGCTTTCTGTTTCATGGGCAATGGCGCCTTCTGCCCAACCTGAATTCGGCAAGTCTAACCGAGTTGCGTCCGTCAGCCTAGCGGCCTTGGGCGAGGTCAACGCCGCGAGCAAGCACGAACCCATTTCCTACGGCGCCACGCTGGCCTACCAACAGGTGGCCTCCATGATTCCAGAAACCATCCCCGTCATCCTGGAATCGATCGTCAGCGCCGAGTTCATCGACGACGAGATCGAAGCCGCGCACGAAACTCTGGCGATGGGTGGTACCCGGCCGCGGGTGTGAAGGCGTCGTTCAGGCGCGATGGCCAGGGCGCTTCAAACCTAGCTCGCCGCTTTGCTTTCGCCCCATGCCAGGCGGACTTTCAGAGCGTTGAGGTGGGCATACGGGATCACCCTATCGTGTTGCAGTCTGCCCACAACGATTCCGGGCGCGATCCCGATCTTCGACGCGAAGGCTTTCACCTTTTCGGCCGAGAAGACGCTCCCACTGTCACGGAGGAATTGATTGAGGCCGTCCTGGGGAATGAGGCGGTCGCCGGCAAAACGGCTGGCCTCGATCTCTTGCTGGTTTCCCTCTATGCCGGATACCTCGACGAAACTCTTGCCCTTTCCATGCCGCAGGATGTGTTCTGCCTCGTGGAAGAACGTGAACCAAAGCTGGTCGTTGGTCTTGTAGTGCAGGCTTAGCTGCAGCATCGCCTTGGTCGAGGAAAGCCAGCGGGTGGCACCATGAGCGCCGCTGCCCGGCAGTTCAGGGACAAACACCACCGCAACGCCCACCTTGGCGCATTTCTCGATGACAAAGGGCTGGAATTGGGATGGCGGAAGCAGGGTCCAGCCTCGTGCCTGATCCAGCACTCTCTCGAAACCTTCACCGTCAAACGCATCGCAGTCAACACCTTGGGCCTCGATCTCGCCCCGACGCAACCACACCAGCAGTGGCTCCGAGTGGCCTGGCCTACTCTTCCTGAACCGCACATCCGAACATGCCGCCTGAAGCTGACTAGGACTGGCTATGCCGAAGAAGCGAAGCAGTTCCCGAACCCGATCCAACTTGCCCGGACACGGGGGCATCCACCCGAGCTGCACCATCTTCGCGACCGGGAAACGCCTTGCCCAATCGACATGCGTCGCAAGCGCGGAATCGTCGTCGCGACGGGCCAGATACTCTCGGTACAGGCGCTCTCGGTTGGTCCAGAACGAGGCGGGCACGCCCAATACCTTCTCAAGCTGCAAAGCTGTCTCGGCGGTGATGCTCGCCTTGCCCTTGATGATCTCGTTGATGGTCTTCTTGGGGCGCCCCGTCCGACAAGCCAGCTCAGACTGAGACATGCCCAATGCCGCAAGGGTTTCCTCCAGCGTGGCACCGGGGGGTGACACCTGGTCGGGTACGTATTGGTTCTTGTTCAGTTCAGCCATGGTAGTCAATCACCTCGAGTATTCTGATCGTTCTGACATTCTCCCAATCCAGTCCTCCGTCCGGCGTCTTGGGCACCGGCTCGTCTGCCGGCTCGAACACAATTCTCTGCGGATGCTTCACGTCCACGGCAAGCTGTCCCTTTCGATCCCCCGTCAGCTCGTGACAGCGCATCTGGGGAAGCTTTCGGATCACCGCCAAATTGTCGGCCGCACGAAGATCGTCGAGCCGACGACCAATCCGCCCGCCACAGTCCGCGCCGTAGCATTTCCTCAGCTCTTTGGTGGAGTTCAGGATCTTCGCTAGCTTGGTGGACGAAAACAGTATGTCCACGGAACCTCGCTAATGCAAGATACATTTACCCCTGGGGTTAACGCCGTGTCAAGAAGAAGGTTCGAGTGCCCCGGGGCGCGCGCTGGAAAACGCCGGTGCTGCCGGCGCGGCATGGTTGCCTCATGCGGCCACGGCGGCGGCCAGAGACTCGGCCAGGCGGGTGGCGGTTTCCTCTTGCTTGCGGAGCTTGGCTTCGAACCACTGGCTATCCCGCGGACTTCCACGACGAGTCGCGATCCAGCCTGATCGGAGCTGGCTTCTTGTCTGCCCGATCAGCGAGCAGCTCTTTGAGCGGATAGAATTGCGCGGGCTGCTGATTGACGACCATTAGGCGCAAGAATCTTTCTGCGCTCTGTGAGATGGGAACCTTGTCGTTTTCCCACTTAGACATCCATTCCGGGCCAACGGAAAGCGCGCTGGCCGCTTCGGCGCCGGAGTATCCAAGATACTTCCTGAGAAATCGAATCTCGCTCCCGCGAAGCCGCGATTTCCCCTGCGCCACGATTTGGGCCAAGACACGATGAAGTTCCTCGATCTTCGGAATCACGACCTCGCACTCGCCACAGTCTTTGCAGCGTAGGACCTCAACGTTGACCAAGGTGACATAGTCCAGCCCGCAGGCGGTGTACTTGAAATTCTCTCGCCTGCTGGACATCTTGCTTCCACAGTTCGAGCAAGTCATGGCTTCTTCTTTCTCCATGCGGTCACTACTCGTAGACGCGTTTTTGAATGAATCTCGATCACTACCAGCATTCGTTGTGTCTCGACGTGGTACCTCCAGGATCCCGACTTGTGCAGTTCGGGTTCCCTTTCAATCTTTCCGCACCGTAAGACGTTCGCGGCGTCTACGGTGTCCATCGAATCGTTCTTTAGCTCGCTCTCACAATGTGCCGTGTAGGAGACGGTCCCGTCTCGAAGTATCTCTTGGGCGAGCCTCTTGGCCTGGTAGCGATCAAGCTTCTTGCTTCTCAGATCATCTGTGCTTTTTAGATCATCGGATGATCTGAGATCAAGTATAGATTCATCCTCGCTTTTGTACAGCTTTTTTGTCGTGGATTCCGCGGGTGGCTCTTTCTCGTCACGTTTATGCGGCATCGTGAACCTTTTCCCTTTGAAATCACAGCGGTAACGCTCTGGTTCCAAATCTTCGACCCTAACGGCCAGCCCGTCAACGTGTGACAGAGTGGCAACGATCTCCCCGATCTCCGACAGCTGATCCGTCACGCCCGCCGCCATCGCAGGCGTCGCCCGCAGCGTCTTGCGGGCTCTTCCTTGTCTTCCACGGCTACATGGCCACCGCCGCGGCCAGGGACTCGGCCAGGCGGGTGGCGGTTTCCTCTTGTTTGCGGAGCCTGGCTTCGAGCTCGTCGAGGAGGGACAAGAGGTGGTCGACCTTGCCGACGATGTGTTTCTGCTCAGACAAACACGAACTCATTTCCTACGGCGCCACCCTGGCCTTTCAACAAGTGGCTTCCATGATTCCAGAAACCATCCCCGTCATCCTGGAATCGATCGTCACCGCCGAGTTCATCGACGACGAGATCGAAGCCGCGCACGAGGCATTGGCGACGGATGGTCCCCGGCCCCGCGTGCGAAAACGACGTGTAGCCGCGACCATCTGGATCGGTGTGACATCCGGCCTGACATGCTTCTTGTGACAATGGCTTTTTCTTCAATGGCGATGCCGACCTTGCTAAGCTGACCAGACACTACGGGGTTTTTTGATGCGTCTTGTAGGATTCTCCACCGGTGCCCTGGCTTTCGCCGATTTTCGGCGAGGGCTGCAGATGCTGCGAGAGACTGGCGCCAAGGCAGTGGAGCTTTCTGCTTTGCGTGCGGCAGAGCTGGATCCGCTGATGGAGTCGCTTGACGACTTGGATCTGGACCAGTTTTCGTTCAAGTCTGTCCACGCGCCATCGAACGTGGATGCCCAGCACGAGCGGCACGTGGTGGAGAAGCTGCAGGCGGTTGCCGAGCGTGGCTGGCCCATCGTGGTTC
>PMJE01000116.1:7292-11191 GCA_003157315.1 Myxococcales bacterium
CTACCTGATTCTGCGCGACTTCGGGAATCGCGTGGCCGAGGTGCACCTGAGCGAGGTCAATGCCGCGAGCAAGCACGAACCGATTTCTTACGGCGCCACCCTGGCCTACCAGCAAGTGGCCTCCATGATTCCAGAGACCATCCCCGTCATCCTGGAATCGATCGTCAGTGCCGAGTTCATCGACGACGAGGTCAAAGCCGCGCACGAGGCCCTGGCGATAGGTGGTCCCCGGCCGCGTGTGCGAAGGCGTCGGTCAGGCGCGACGACCAGGCTGGTTCACGCGTAGTTCGCCGCCTACCCAGTCGGAGGCTTTCCCGCCGTCGTGTACCCCTGGGCGGGGTGCGTGGGGTTGCCAGGGTATCGGAGAGCCATCTTCCCCTCCTCGACCAGCGCGGACAAGTAGTGGGTCCGCAGCGTAGTCGGCGATCGACTGGTGAGCCCGCCAAGCTGGGCCAGGCTCAACGAACTACCTTGGCAGAGCCGCAGCAGCGTCTCTCGCATCACGTCGGGCGACACGCGGCGCTTTCGCTGGAGTGGGGCGGCGATGGCCTCCAGCGCGCTGGCTTCCTCTGCGCCATGAGCAGCGCCGTTGTGCTCGGAGCTTAGGCCGCTACGCTCGGAGCTTGGGCCGTTGTGCTCGGAGCTCGGCCTGCTGTGCTCGGAGCTGGTCGCGGCATTGCCATCAATAGGTGACGCGTCACCCGCCGGTGCAACCTGTTGCGTGGCCGAGGCGCCCAAGAACGCAAGACCAGGCTCCTCGGCCGGCGGCTCGCCTGGGAAGAAGTAGAAGGTCGCTTTGTGAGCCCCTGAACTCTCCAGCATCCGCCGCTGAACCAGCGACGCGAGGGCCAGCGTAACGTCCCGGGGATGAGCAGACGTCATCTCGTGCAGGCGCCCGTGCGTGACCTTGCCCTCCACGGCAACCGTCGTCAGCGCCAGCTTCTGGACTTCGGTCAGATGGCTGAAGGCCGCACCAAAGCGCTGTTCCATCTCAGCCACCGCCTCTGGCGGCAGCAGACTCACCGTGCGCATCTGACAGAGCGTCTGCTCGAACGGAAAGATGCGCTCCTCAAGCTCGGGAGCCCGCCAGTGTCGCTGGCGCCAGGCTGAGTAGATTCTGACCAGCCCAGAGCCCGCCTGCTCCCCCAGACCAACGTGGCGAAGCATCCCTTGCAACAAGCGGTTGCGGCAATCCGTGTGGCCACCTTGGATGGCCAGCTCGACAGGCAGCCGCAGCGTTCCGGGATTGCGGAACCCGAACATGTCTGGCCTCTTGACCACCAACACTGACGCGCGCCCCGAGTAGTCCGCGTGGATCAGGGCGTTCACCAGCGCCTCGCGCAGCGCCTCGTGCACTGGCGATTCATCCACGCGCGTGTGCCCAGCATTCTAGCATCGAACCATCGCCCGCCTTGCCGTAGCGTAACGGGGGATCGGCGATGTCTTCCATGATTCAAGAAACCATCCCCGTCATCCTGGAATCGATCATCAGCGCCGAGTTCGTCGACGACGAGATCGAAGCCGCACACGAGGCTCTGGCGACGGGTGGTCCCCGGCCCCGCGTGCGAAAGCTTCGTTCAGGCGCGACGGCTAGGCTGCTTCGCGCGTAGATCGCTGCCTACCCAGCCGGCGGCTTTCCCGCCGTTGGATTCGGTCTTCCTGCGCTGTGAATTGAAACCACAGGAAGACTCACAGTCCTAGTGATGTTCCTGCCCCGCCCTGGCTTCTCGGTCGTGACCAGCTCGTCGGCACCGACCAGCACCGCTGCCGCGACGTGGAGAGCGTCCATGGAGTCGATGGGCGTTGACATGCATTCACCAATGGCCTTGTCGACGACCGCTTTCAGGTCTGTCGCCCAGAACGACACACCCTTGAAGAACTCAAGGTAATAGTGAAGTTGCTCAACGTAACCTTCCCGCATCGTGTGGCCGATCGCTTCAAGTCGCACGAAGTCGCTTGATGCGAATTCACGTTCCGGATCGTCGAGCACTGCAAACGCGGCGGCCGACGCTTCCTCGTCGCCTCGTGCGGCCGCGATCAACACGCCCGTGTCGACGAACGTGACCTTCTTGCTCACACCCCCGTGCGCCTCCGAGCTGCCGACACGATCTCGTTCACGTCGTCGAGCGAGAGCAGGCGTTCCCCAGAGCGCACAATCTGTGCCCGCAGCAGCCGCAGTCGCTGCCCGAGGGATGTGCGCGCCGGTGTCTGGCCAAGCTGCGTCCACTCGACCATGGTTTTGGCAAAGTCGGCTGGAGGCTCGAGTCCGTGCTGGGCAGCCATGAGTGACTCGGACGTTGGTATCACGGCTGCCAGGGTTGCAGCCAGCGAAACCGCGAGAGGAGCGACCGTACTTGCCGTACTGGACGCGCAGCTCTCAGGTATCAGCCGCTTGCTGACCTCGGTGTCGAGGTGAATCGGTGTCACGCCTTCGGGAAACATCGTTTCACTCCTTGAACCCATGATACACGCTGTCCGTCACGGCCGCTCGGAACGCTGCACCAACATTCTCGTGGGCATCTTCCAGCCATGTGGATAGGGCTCCCACGGTATCTACCCCGCCAGCACCATTTGGGGCCGAGACGAAATCGAGATCCAAGACGACCTGCGGACCCTTTTCCATTACGGTCAAACCTGCCTGAAGCACCAAGACTCCCTTAGGCTGGTCGTAAATGAGCTCATGGCGCTGATAGAAACCGGCTGACTCGCGCATCAGGGGCCCGCTTAGCTGCGGCAGAACGGTGAGGACGGCGGAAAGGTCTCCCCGGCGTGGCAGCGGGCCGACCAGATTGACGTAGCGCAGATGCATCCCAGTGGGGTCGAGCCTTGGTCCGGTAGCCAGAAAGCCCTCGACGATGGCCAACACCAGCTTCTTGAAACTCACCCACCCCGGATACGGACGAAGGTGGTTGACCACCAACTGGTTCGGCGCGATCTGAATCATCGCAGTCCCGTCCGGCCGCTTCAACTGGACCCGCTGAAACCCCATCACGGGCTGGACGTTCGTGGGCAAACCGGGCAGTGCCAAGGCAAGAGCCTGGCCCCGTTCGCTAAACTCATCCTTGAAGCGCTCATATAAGAGGCCGGCGACCGTCCAGTCCCATCCGGCTGTCGGCTTCAACTGCAGCTCGAAGATTGCCTCGGCCAGGGGGGGATTCTTGAGCGACTCAGCCATGTCGTCCCTACGGTAGCCCAAGGTGCGACCCGACGCCACTCCCTCGCGTCTACGCCCCCCGGTCGTATGGGGAGCCATCACGCCGCACCGCTTGCCGGGCTGGATTGTGGCACAATCGCGACGATGGCACGCTACCAGCGCATCTCGGTGGATCCGCGACAGATGGGTGGCACCCCCTGTATTCGTCGCCTGCGCATACCCGTCGCCACGGTGGTGGAGATGGTGGCAGAGGGGATGACGACCGAGGAGATATTGGCCGCCTATCCTGACCTGGAACGCGAAGATGTCGCAGAGGCTCTCCGCTACGCGGCCGAGGCTGTTCGAGAACGGGAACTTCCGCTCAGGACCGTCGCCTGATGCGTCTTGTAGGATTCTCCACCGGTGCCCTGGCTTTCGCCGATTTTCGGCGAGGGCTGCAGATGCTGCGAGAGACTGGCGCCAAGGCGGTGGAGCTTTCTGCTTTGCGTGCGGCAGAGCTGGATCCGCTGATGGAGTCGCTTGACGGCCTGGATCTGGACCAGTTTTCGTTCAAGTCTGTCCACGCACCCTCGAACGTGGATGCCCAGCACGAGCGGCACGTGGTGGAAAAGCTGCAGGCGGTTGCCCAGCGTGGCTGGCCCATCGTGGTTCACCCCGACTCCATTCACGACGATGCCCTGTGGCGGCCGTTCGGCAAGCTGGTCTGCATCGAGAACATGGACAAGCGAAAGCCCATCGCCCGCAC
>PMJE01000214.1 GCA_003157315.1 Myxococcales bacterium
GATGGCCTTCGACGAGGCTGGCCAAGCCGTGACCACTGCCCGTCGGGTGGCAATCTGCCAGCGCGCCTATCGCCTGTTGGTCGAGCAGGCGGACTTTTCGCCCGAGGACATCATCTTCGACCCCAACGTGCTGGCCGTGGCCACCGGCCTGGAGGAGCACAACGACTACGCGCGCAGCTTCATCGAGGCGCTTCCGCTCATCAAGGCAGCCTGTCCAGGCGTGCACCTGTCGGGCGGAGTGTCCAACCTGTCGTTCTCGTTCCGTGGCAACGACGCGATTCGCGAGGCCATGCACACCGTGTTTCTCTACCACGCCATCGCCGCCGGCTTGGACATGGGCATTGTCAACGCTGGTCAGTTGGGCGTCTACGCGGACGTTCCTGGGGAGGTGCGCGAGCGGGTGGAAGACGTGCTCTTCAACCGGCGCCCCGACGCCACCGAGCGCCTGGTGGAGCTGGCTGGGCAAGTGAAGGGCACGGCCAGCAAGCGCGCGCAAGACCTGTCGTGGCGAGAGGCGTCTGTGGACAAGCGGCTCGAGTACGCCCTGGTTCACGGCGTGGTGGATTTCATCGAAGCGGACACGGAAGAGGCGCGCCAGCAGCTCGGACGGCCGCTCGACGTCATCTCGGGCCCGCTCATGGCCGGCATGGCAGTGGTGGGCGATCTCTTCGGTGCGGGCAAGATGTTCCTGCCCCAAGTGGTCAAGAGCGCACGCGCCATGAAGGCCGCGGTGGCCTATCTGCAGCCCTTCATGGAGGCGGAAAAGGCCCAGGGCGTGGTGCAGCCGCGCGGCCGCGTGCTGCTCGCCACGGTCAAGGGCGACGTNNCGACATCGGCAAGAACATCGTTGCCGTGGTGCTCGGCTGCAACAACTACCAGGTCATCGATCTGGGCGTGATGGTTCCCTGCGAGAAGATCCTGGACACTGCCGTAGCGGAGAAGGTCGACATGGTGGGCCTCTCCGGGCTGATCACACCCTCGCTCGACGAGATGGTGCACGTTGCGCAGGAAATGGAACGTCGAGGCCTTACCCAACCCCTGCTCATCGGCGGTGCCACCACCAATCGCGAGCACACCGCAGTCAAGATCGCGCCCCAGCGCAGCGGTCTTACCCTGCACGTGCTCGATGCTTCGCGCGCGGTGGGCGTGGTTTCCGGATTGCTGGATGCCACGCAGAGGGAGGCTCTCGCCGCGAAAACCAGCGCCGAGCAGGCGCAGCTACGCGAGATTCACGCCGACAAGCAGCGCCGCCCGCTGGTGACCTATGTTGCGGCCAATGCTGGCAAGCCGGCCATCGAGTGGCGCGCCGAGGATGTTCCGATGCCAACTTTCATCGGCCGGCGGGTGATCGAGCGGCAACCACTCGACGAGCTTGCGCGCTTCATCGATTGGACTTTCTTCTTCACTGCCTGGGAATTGAAAGGCAAGTATCCGCAAATTCTCGAGAACCCCAAGTACGGCGCTGCGGCCCGCGATCTCTTCGGCGCNNATCGTGCTGTTCACCGACCAGAGCCGCACCCGCGAGCTGTGCCGCTTCCCCATGCTGCGCCAGCAGGCCGGATCCGGTCCGTACTACTGCCTGGCTGACTTCGTGGCGCCTGCCTCAGCCGGTCTGGCTGACCACGTGGGCGCCTTTGCCGTCACCGCCGGCATCGGCGCGCAGGATCTGGTGAGAAGATTCGAGCAAGCGCGCGACGACTACAGCGCGATCATGGTCAAGGCCCTGGCCGACCGGCTGGCCGAGGCGTTTGCCGAGTGCTTGCATCAGCGCGTGCGCCGCGAATGGGGCTATGGCGCCGACGAGAATCTCAGCAACCAGGAACTTATCGCGGAGAAGTACCGCGGCATTCGGCCCGCCGCGGGCTATCCCGCCTGGCCCGATCACACCGAGAAGCCACCGCTCTTCGATCTCTTGCAGGCGCCCGAAGTAGGCATCACCCTGACGGAAAGCTCTGCCATGAGCCCGGCTGCGAGTGTGTGTGGCCTGTACCTTGCCCATCCGCAATCGCGCTATTTTGATGTGGGCCGCATCGACCGCGCGCAGGTGCAGGACTACGCCCGCCGTCGTGGCCTGCCGCTGGATGAGATGGAACGTTGGCTCGCGCCCAATCTGGGCTACCATAGGGGGATAGAGCGTGTCTGATGAGTGTCGAGATCGCGTTTCGTCTCAACTTGGTGCACGGCCGGTGCGTTGGGGTTCGCATACCGGCGGAGGTGGACGAAAAGATTCTGGCAGGGCTGGTTTCTGAGGAGCGCGGCTTCGTCTCAACTCTGGCTTCCGGCCGCCACCCGAGCTGGGTCGCCGGCCGGCTCGCCCTGCGTGAGGCGTTTCGCGACCTCGGCATCGAGCCCGGTCCGATTCTGGCTACCCGTCGTGGCGCACCCGCACTGCCCGCCGACCTGGGCGGATCGATCAGCCACAAACGTACGCTGGCGGTCGGGCTGGCAGGCCGCCGCGAAAACGGCGCGTGCATTGGGGTGGACCTGGAGACCTGTCCGCCAGTCTTCGCTTCGGTCGAGGAGGCCCGTGCCCAGGCTCGGCCAGACCTGCGCACGCGCGTGCTCACCCAGGACGAACTGGCCCGGCTGCAGAGCGTGCCCGAGAAAGACCACAGGCGCATAGTCACCTTGCACTTCTCGCTCAAAGAGGCCCTGTATAAGGCTCTCGATCCGCTGGTGGGCCGGCACGTGGGATTTCAGGAAGCCAGCCTCACCCCGCTGCCCGACGGGTCCGTCGAGATCGCGCTCGCCTTGTCCAGGGACGACGGCTCATTCTCCGCCGCCGGCTTCTGGACGCAGATCGAGGATCACTTCCTCACGACCGCGCGGGTGCAACGAACCTAGCAGCCACTCCGGGGAGCGAAGTTAGCTATTTCTCACAGAGGCCACAGAGGAGGAAGAGCCGTATGAGAAACGGAAGGGTTGTGGGCTGTCCTGTCCGAACCCCTTTCTCCTCTCCGATCTCTGCGTTCGCTGTGCTCTCTGTGGGGAATAGGTAACCAAGTCAGCGGAGCACGCGAAACTGGGATCGAAACTGCTTCCAGTCAAGATCGATGGGACGCGCCTTCCCCGGCCAGTTTGCCGACGCCTGCTCGGACAATTGCACGCGCTCATCGAAGCCGGGGTGGGTGCTGATGTACTGAAGCACCGCCGGATCGTCCGCTTTTTCTCCGCGAATCCGTCGCAGGGCATCCGCCAGCGCCTTGGGATCGATGTCAGAGGCAGCCAACACTGCTTCGGCAAGAGATTGCGAATCTGCGCCGCTCCGAGTGCACGGCGGCGCATTTGACGTCTGTGGGCAGATTCTGTCAACCGAAGGTGCTAAAAGAGATGCGCTATGCCCCGCATTCAACCCGACGAGGTTCGCACCATCGCCGCGCTCGCCCGCCTGCGCCTTTCCGAGGCGGAGATCGAGCGCATGACCCATGAGCTGGACGCGATCCTCGACTACATCGACATAGTGAAGAACCTGGACACGGAAAACACCGAGCCCATGACCCACGCCGTGCCCTTTGACTGTCCCCTGCGGCCGGACGAGCCCAAGCCGTCGCTCTCGGTGGAGGAGGCTCTGCAGAACGCGCCCCGGCGCCACGACGCCTTCTTCGAGGTGCCGCGCATAGTGCCCGGCTCGGGCGAGGGAGCCTAGCCGTGGCCTCGCCGCAAGTGGTGGGCGCCTCCATCGCCGAGCTGGCCGACGGGGTGCGTGCGCGCAAGTGGAAGGCACGCGAGCTGGTCGAGTCCTTTCTCGACCGCATCCACCGTCTGGACGGCCGGCTGGGTTGCTACTTGCTGGTCGA
>PMJE01000468.1:0-10345 GCA_003157315.1 Myxococcales bacterium
ACCCCAAGGCGGAGAAGGAACGTGATGAAGCGAACTGTATCTTTGGCAATAGTGCTCGCGGCTGGTGTGTTCGTTCTGGGTTGTTCATCAGATGCCGGTTCGGGCGGGACTTCCAGTGGCACAGGAGGAAGCGGGACCGGAGGGACGGGCACTTCCTCGCAGAGTGCGGCCAGATCAGGAGGGACTCAGCAAACCGGGGGAAATCCGGCGAGCGGGGGGACTTCAAGCGCTTCAGGCGGCAGCGGACTCGGTGGCTCGATTGGATCAGGTGGCAGCGATATGGGCGGCACGACCAGTGCAGGCGGCACGACGAGCGCAGGCGGCAGCAGCACGGGCGGCAAGNNGACCAGATCGGGCGGCAGTACGACCGGGTCGGGCGGCACGGCTGGGTCAGGTGGCAACGGGCTGGGCGGAAGTACGGCCGGGTCTAGTACGGGTGGCACCAGTTCTGGCGGTACTACCAGCTCGGGCGGCACTATCAGTTCTGGCGGAACCTCTAGCTCAGGCGGCAAGAGCACGAGCTCGGGTGGAACCAGCAGCTCAGGCGGAACTACCAGCTCAGGCGGGGTTGTGGCTTCCGGAGGCTCCAGCACGACTGGCGGCGCTGGTGGCAAGGGTGGGTCCACGACGAGCTCAGGGGGAACAACCAGCTCCGGTGGATCCGCTGGTTCCACGGGTTCGGGTCCGGTCGGGGTTCTTGCCGGCCCACTCTCCACCGGCATCATCTTCATCGACACCGACGGCAAGCCGGTCAACGCGCACGGCGGCGGCATCATCAAGGTGGGCGACACCTTCTACATGCATGGCGAATTCTTCTTGTACACCGCCGGCTTGAGCAAGGAGGAGAACAACAGCTTCCATGGCTTCTCGATGTATTCATCCAAGGACCTGGCGACGTGGAAAAACGAGGGGATCATCCTGCCCCAGCAACCGGCAGGCACGGAGCTCGCGCCAGGACGAAATGGCGAGCGGCCGCATATCATCAAGTGCCCCGCCACAGGGGAGTTCGTTCTGTACGCCCATGCGGCCACCCAGGACTATCAGACGGACAAGGAAGTCGTCTACGCGACCTCACCCACGGTCAACGGCAAGTACAGCTACAAGGGGAAGCTCACCGACGCCGGCGGAACGAAGGCCGACCACAGCGACATGGGTGCCTTTGCAGACGACACGGTTGCCTACGTTATCACGGAAAGTGCCCACGTTTTTACGCTGGCCAACGACTGCCATAGCTGGCTGTCGGACAAACAGTATTCAGCCATCAACTGCACATCCGGGGGCTCGGAATCGCCGGCAGTATTCAAGGCCAACGGCACGTACTACTGGATCGGGTCGAACAAGACCGGATGGCGAGCCAACAACGACTTCTATTCTACCGCGCCTGCCATGACCGGGCCTTGGACGTGCCAGGGCTACATTGCGCCTGTAACCGACCCCAACAATACAATTTCTGACCAGAGGACGTGGATGTCGCAAAGCACCTGGGTTCAGCCCATCGTAGGAAGCAAGGGAACCGTCTTCCTGTACTGGGGTGATCACTGGTATGGAAACCAGGACACCACCGCTCCTGGCGAACGCAACGATCAGGCGGGATACGTGTTCCAGCCAATCATCTTCAGCACTTCAACGAAGATGTTGCTGCCGACCTACCTGGCCTCCTGGAAGATCGACGTCGGCGCCGGCACCTGGTCGCAGTAGGCGGCGTCTGCTACGCAGTTCTCGTCGCATCCGCACGCGTCTTGCACCGGGTAGATTGGTCGTTCGCCAGGTCAGCACTCGCTGCATTCCTGGCATGTGCCCGCGGCCGGTTACGTGCCAGTAGTCGCCGATCGCTTGCGGTCTTGACTCACTGAGCTTTTGCAGGCAGGGTCTGCCGTGTGGCCTTCCGGTATTGCCAGGACGCTGGGCTCGGGACACAGCGGACCCACCCAATGGCGCTCGATCGCCGGGTTTCTCTGGCGCGCGGCGCCGGGTCGCCGCCCATGCTTCTTCTCTGTTCTCCAAGCAACTTCCTCAACCCCCAGCCGAGAATCTGAGACATGAGAAACCGACGCCGTGCATGTTTGAAAATGCTGGTGCTCGTTCTGCCAGCGACATTGGGCCTTGCTTGCATTCAGCGAGACTGGAGCGTGTGCTCGCCCCAGGACCAGTGCCAGACGGGGTACACCTGTACCGCCGATTGGAAGTGCGCGCCGGACGTCGACGCGGGTGCTGATGCTCTTCTGGTCGTGGCGGCCGACGGGGCTATGGGCATGGACGGGACGGTCATGCCCGAGGTGGCCTCTGGCCCTGCCGTTGGGCAGGATGGAGGTGAGCCGGACTCCGCATCGATGTCCGCCTCGCCCGACGCGCAGGCAGACGTGGCATTTGATGTGCCGCTTGCTGCGGTCCTCGACGCGCCAGCCACGGGCGGCCTTGCGGACGCGACGGCCGCTGATGCGCCCCCGATTGGGTCAACGGCGGACGCTGCCGGCACCTGCAGCAGGGACACGGACTGTCTGCCGCAGAACCCGCTTTGCTTGGGCAATCAATGCACGAAATGCTCCGGGGACAACGACTGCGCAGGCCGGCCAGGCACCCCAGCCTGCGCCACCGGTGGACTATGCGTCGCCTGCACGGCGAATAGATACTGCACTGGCGCAGCCACGACCTGCGACACAAGTACCAACCAGTGCGTCGGATGCGTCAAGAGAAGCGACTGCGCGGGGGCGTGTCAGACCTGTACGAACGGCGTCTGCACGGCGGTCAAGAGCCACGACGATACGGGCGCTTGTCCTGGCACATGCGACGCCACGGGCGCGTGCAAGAGCACGCAGGGGCAGGCCTGCCAGGCCGCTTCCGATTGTGCCGGCGTGACATTCTGCTCAGACGGCCACTGCTGCGACAAGGCCTGCACAGGATCCTGTGAGGCTTGTGACATAGCCGGCTCGCTCGGAACCTGCACGACGCTGGCCGCGAACGCGGAACCCAATAAGGGTCACACGGCGTGCGTTGCCTCGGATCCCATCTGTGCGGGCAAGTGCAACGGCGTGAGCGCAACTTGTTCGTACCCCGTGTCTACCACTGCATGTGGTACAGCTTCCTGCACGGGGCAGATCTACCAAGCAGCAGGAACGTGCAGCAACGGTGATTGCGCCAAGCCTGCTGCGCAAACCTGTACCAATGTATGTGTGTTGAGTGCGGGAGGCTGTAAGGACTGCACGACGAGCGGCCAGTGCACCGACCCGACCAAGCCAATCTGCCAGGGTGACATGTGCGTCGCCTGTACGGCTGGTTCGAGCACTGTCTGTGGAGACAAAGACAGCAGCAAGCCCACGTGTGACACCGGGACAGGGAAGTGCGTCGAGTGCACCACCAGCAACCAATGCGCGACGGCCAGCAAGCCGATCTGTGGAAACGGCCAGACTTGCGTGGCCTGCGGGGACGCGGGCGCACCCACGAGCGGCTGCTCAGCCAAGAACGCGACCCTGGCCGCCTGCAGCCTGACCAGCGGGACCTGCGTGGAATGCACCGCGAATTCGCACTGTACATCGAGTGGCAAGCCCGTGTGCAACACTTCGACCAACCTGTGCGTGCAGTGCACAGACAGCAGCCAATGCAGTGGTGCAACCCCAATCTGCTCGTCGAACACTTGCGTGGCCTGCACCGCCGACGCTCAATGCGTGGCCAAGTTGGGCCAGAATCCGGGGGTGTGTATGTCCCACCAAGACGGCCGCTGCGCCACGGACGCAGAGACGATCTACGCCGAAGAAACGGCCGGATGCTCGACCACAAGCGGCGGAACCGCAACGGCGCCGTATTGTGACTCGCAGACTGCTATCAGTGCCCTATCAGCTACCAGGCGCCTGATCGTAGTACGCGGCACGGTAGGCGGCTTCAGCTACTACACTCCTGGCTTGCAACTCACTGTGGTCGGCCAGCTCGATGGGAACATCTACCCCACCGGAGTAGTTCCCAATTGTGTAGCTATCTCGAACGGCGCAGATCTCTACATGCGCGACCTCGTTTGCAGCACGAACTACAACGTCGCCGCTGTACTAGCCCAGTCCGCCACCCTGCATCTGCTGAGGATGGTGCTTTTTGATTCCGCCGGCGGAGTTCTGCTGGATGGCTCGAATTTCGAGATTGTCGATACGATCCTTTCCGGTAACTACAAGGGAGAGTTTGGAACGAATCTTTTCGGCGGTATCTATGTGAACAACCCACCCACCACAGGTCTCAAGAGGTTGGAGCGCGTGACGTTCAAGGACAACAACTTCCCGACGGACATCACATGCACTGCCCCGACTACTGGGGTTGGCGTGTATGCGCCTGACAACGGGGTCGACGCCACGTGCGGCATCACCCCCTGTACACCAGCCAGCGCTAACTGCGGTTCCAGCCTCACTTGGGTTTCGCCAGGCTAGCCTCCCGTGCCATTGGCGGCGCGTGCCCTGGTTTGGTGGAGCCGGCGCGGATCAGTGCTCTTGGCGTGGGCCGCGGCGATCATTGCGCTGGCGGCATCGGTTTGGCTGGGATTTGAGACATGGCGCCTTGTCTGGCCATGCTGGGCAGCACCCTGGCGCCGGGCGGCCTGTATTTGCTGCCCGCGCCTTGAAAACAACTCTATGTCGTGGCTCAGGTGGTGCTCTGGCTCACGGCGTGCGTGTTCCTACTGTGGGCGGCCGCCCGCCGCGGGTCAGCGTCGCCGGCGGCGAAGCAACAGAGCGAAGCCAGCCACTAGGAAGAAGGTGAAGAGCCCCGGTGCGCCGTCGCGCATCGGATTGACGGCGCAGAAGCCGGAACCCATGGGGGTGGGCGGGTTGTTGTTGGTCGCCGGTGCGTCCTGGCGTCCGACCGATATCGGCGCATCAGCGACCGTCGCTGCATCAGGCGGCAAGACAGCTTGATCAGGTACCGCGAACGTATCCCTGGATACTGCATCCGATCCTGCATCCAGGAAAACGACCGCTTGCGCGTCCTGCGCGCCAGCATCGCCTGCATCTCCGATGATGATCGCGTCCAGCAAGCCCGCCGCATCAGTGGCGAGTGCATCCTTCGCTGCATCCGGGGTGGCGATGGGCGGCGCATCTTTGCCGCCAGTGGCGGCGAGGTCGACCGCGGTCGGGGCGTCGGGAACCGTGACCACAGTGCCCGGTCCATCGGCGATGGTGGCTGGTGCATCTTCGCTGGTGGCCAGTGCATCTTCGAGTCCGGGGCTGGCGTCGAGCAAGACCACAGTGCCCGGCCCATCGGCGCTGTCGAGCCCGGGGCTGGCGTCGGCCCCCGCGTCCAACAAGGCCACCGGTCCATCAGCGCTGTCGAGTCCGGGGCTGGCGTCGAGTGTTCCCGCGTCGGGCGGGCCTGCATCCGGCAATACCACCGGGCCATCGATCGCTGGCACATCCGGGGTAGCGTCTGGGGCGCCGACTTCGATTCCCGCTTCCTGCGCCGGCGCATCCACCCCGGCATCGGTCGGGGCGGTGCAGATTAGGATGTCAGCAGCGCTCTCGATCAGGCCGTCGTGGCCCGCGGTGGCGCCGTTGGTAGGAAATGTGGTCATGCTGGCCGCGGTGGTCGTGCCACCCGAGCCACCACTGACAAAGCGCCTTGTCGGCGTGCCGCCGGACAGGGCAACGTAGCCGCCCCCGCCACCTCCGCCCGGACCCTCGGCCTCGCGGGCGTTGTTGAGGTTGATCTGTCCGCCGCCCAATCCCCCATTCGCCTCTACCAAGATCGTCGACGCCAACGTACCTGCGTGAACCACCACGGTGCCGCCACCCCCGCCGCCGCCAGGGGCGTCGCCCGAAGCGGAACCGCCCGAGTTGGCGGGGTTCCCGTCTTGGCCGTTTGCCAGGATGCTGCCACTACCCGCAACATTTCCCGCAATTACGAAAGCCAGGCCGCCACCACTGCCGCCCCCGCCAGCGAACGTATTGTTTCCGTTGCCCGCACCTCCGCCACCGCCCAGGAAGAGCCGCGCGCTCTTGCCGCCAGCGTCGCTCGTGCTGCTCACCAGCGGGTGCCCGCCCAGGCCGCCGTGTTCGCGGCGGTTGTTGCCGCCCCAAACGGCGTTGTTCGGACCCACGGCTGTGGGAAGCGGGAGAGGGGGCGGAGGAGCCACAGGGGATGAGTAGGTGTAGCCGCCACGGCCACCGCCTGAAGAAGTGGTGTATCGGCCGATTGCAATGTAGGCGGGATCCAGAGGCCAGGCGGCTGTGCCGCCAAGGACGCCGCTCAACATCACGCCCTGGCCGGTCCAGGCGTCGCTGAGTGCGGCGTCGCCGGCGTTGGCAGAAGTGGCGTTAGCGCCCCCACCGCCGCCGCCATTGTGGGAATTGCCGCCGCCCCCGCCGTTGGCAGGTGCGCCCCGGCCATAGCCACCCGTGGCCAAGCTGGCGGCCAGGCCAGCAATGCTCTCACCCTTTTCGCCACCATCAAGCAGGTTGTTCGAAAGGTAGAGCGGGACGTCGGTCCCCGCAGTCCTCGCGCCGTCGGTATACCCGCCACCGTGGAAGCCCTTGTAACTGACATTGATGTCTCCGTCGAGCTGCAAAGTGTTCGCGACAGAAAGTGCAACCACCCCACCGACACCGGTCGTGCTATCCCACGCGGGAGCGGTGATGGAGCCGCCGACGCCCGCGTCCGTGCCTGCGTCCGTGCCTCCGACGATAGTCAACGTGTTGTACTGCGGGACGCGGATGACCTGGGTATTGCCTGCCGCGCTGTAGGATTTCTTCAAAGCACAAGCTAGTCCGATCGTGTTGGTGGTGATGCTCGCCACGGTATTCAGCTCGTAGTTGCCGGCGCTGCCCAGACTGGTGACGCTTCCATAGGAAGCTGGCGTGACGTAGTTATTGGGGTCGCTGGGGAAGGTGGGCTCAGCGGTGTTGATGGTCGCGCCGGCCATCTGGATGATGAGCACCAGATCCCCCACTGCCAGGGCCGACCGCGTACACGGACTCGTAGTATCCGCAGTGAAGTCGGCAATACCGTGCACGGTCACGCTGGCCGGGAGGACGCCCACGGCGGTGGCAGCCGTCAGTGCGGAATAGCCGTTGACGCGGCAATTGGACGTGCTCACTGTAAGGTCACCGTCCAAGGCCTGCGTGACGGCCACAGGTTTGACGCCACTGTCCACTGACGACTTGCAGCCCGTGACCGCCAGTAGCAACACCTGTGCAAGCGCAACCGCTCGCAGCAATCCACGTTTTCCATCGAAGTACTTCATGGTGACACCTCGCTCTTGCCTCGGTTGCCTTTCTCAAGGATCTTGAACTGCACTCGGCGGTTCTTCTGGCGCCCCTCGGAGGTCGTGTTGTCCGAGATGGGCTCCTCCATCCCGTACCCGTGTGAGCTGAGACGGCCGCTGTCGACCTGGCCGTAGTTCACCAGCCACTTCCTCACGGCGTCGGCGCGTTTCTGGCTGAGCTTGCGATTGTAGTTCTTGCCACCGCGATTGTCGGTGTGGCCTTGCACCTCGACCTTGGTGATTTCAGGATGTTCAGCCAGCACCCCTGCCACCTGGCGCAGCAGATCGTCGCTGATTGGCAAGATAACCGCACTGCCAGTCTTGAACTGGACCTGGTCCATGATGACGATCTCACCTTCGGTGACCCGCACGGCCTTCGGGCAGCCATTCTTCTGCGGATCGGGATCGGGCACGCCCTTTTCATTCGGGCAGGCGTCCACGTCATCGCGGATGCCGTCGCCGTCGGTGTCAGGCGGGCAGCCGTTTTGCACTGGGTCGCTGCTGGCCACGCCCTTGACGTCGGGACAGGCATCGTCCCGGTCAGGAATGCCGTCGCCATCACGGTCGGGCGGCGGCGGCGGGCAGCCGTTTTTCGCAGGATCTTCGCTGGGCACGCCTGGATCGTCGGGGCAGGCGTCGTCTTTGTCCGGAATGCCGTCGTGATCTCGATCAGCAGGCTTCCGGTGCCTCTTGGGCGGCGGCGGCGGCGGTGGTGGCGGCGCGGGCTTCTCCGGCTCGGGCGCGTAGGCCACCGAGAGCAAGGCACGCAGGACAGGGGTTCCCATCCCGTGGCTGAACCCCGGACCCGCCCCCGCACCCAGCACCATCGGTCCCAACCGCGCTTTCAGTCCCAAGATGCCTTCTACGCTGGTGGTAGCGCGACCGAACTTCTCGCTGCTAACCATGAGAGAGGTGCCATAGATTTCAGGCCCGAGTTGCAGCATGCGGTCGGCCAAGAGAACCCCGATCGCGCCGCCGAACACCAGTTGCGTGCCCAGGGGGACGTTGATGTAGTTGGTCTGGTTGCGGATATCCACGCCGAGGTTAGCGGCGTAGGCCAAGAAAGGAACTTCGCCCGAAAACATCAGGATGGGCGTGCCGTGCACCCCACCTTCGCCGGCGAACTTGTCCCCGTTTCCGGTTTGCACGAACAGGTGTCCGCCCAAACTGAGGACAGCCGGGGAGCGCGCCTCGCCCACCAGCCGCACGCGTGCGCTGAGGCGTAAATCTCCCGCAGCCACGCCCGATGGCGCCTGGTAGCTATACCCGTCCGCGGTCGTGCTCTGGCCACTGGTGACCAGGGTCAGGGGCATGTCCGCCGCCACTAGCAGGCGGTCCCACAGGGTCAAGCCGGCAGCCACGTGCACAACCAGCTGGTTCTTGACCAAGTCGTCAATCCGCACATCGCCGGGCTCGCTGTATAGGGACAACGGACGATAGGCGTAATCGCCTAGCAGCATCAGGCGCGGCACGAGGTGTCCGCCCGGATCCGCACCTTCGACCCCGAAGAACCGATCCCCGGGAAGCGATGGTCGAAACTGGTCAAGCGAGAAGCTGCCCGCCGTCTGCGCCTGGAGTGAAGGCGCCCATCCGAGCACCACGGCCAGAAGCAGACTTGATAATGATCGTCCTATGATTTTGTTCATGGTTCCTCAATACGCGCGTTGGGTTCACATGCGAAACGTACAACGACCTCAAGCTGCAGCGTGGCAGGAATCATATCCGAAAAAGGGCCGGGAAGGGCAAATTGAACGCGAGCCTATCGCGCCAAGCAGCGCAGCCGGAATTGCAAGAGCAGAGTCAGGGGAGCACGGGGTTGCTCACGGCGCGTTGCGCGCGAGATGCCCCTCATCCTATTCCGTGAATATCCCGAGAATTCCTGACAGCCGTGTCATGGTGGCGTCGCGCCAGTTGGCGAGATCTCGGCGGCTACCCTGACATTCATGCACGGCATGGAAGTTGCTGCGGAAGCTTGCTCGCAATGACCAAATCACATGGACTCTTGGGCGGATTGCTCGCAGGTGCCCTCTGCGTCTGCGGCTGCGCTGGTTCCAGCGACTCCTCGAACTCAGGCGGAGAGTACCCAGGCCCCAGCCGCGACGCGGGCATGAGCTCTTCGGGATACGGGGGCGAAGGGGGAAACGCGGCTATCGTCGGAAACGGGTCAGGCGGCGCCACCACCCCACCCGAGCAAGAGCAATCGCTCGACTTTCTCGTCCCCCAGCCCGGCAAGCAGTACGTGTACGCGGCCAACCCGACCCGCGACACAGTGGCGGTCATCGACTCTGTCTCACTGGCCATTGCCGAGGTCACGCCGGGCGACACGCCAACCTATTTGGCCACGGTTCCCGGCCAGGATGTGGCCCTGGTTATCAACACGGGCTCAAACACTCTCTCGGTCTTGCGCACTACCAACGCGGGAACCACGGTTTCCTCACCCCTGCCCATCATCAAAGGGGCCAACCTGATCGCCATTGCACCGGGCGGCGCCCATGCGGTGGTCTGGTTCGACGTGACTCAGCCGAACGCTTCGGCCTTGACAGGTAGTCTGCAGGACGTCTCGCTCGTCACCCTGGCGGAATCCAACGACAAGGCATTCACCGTTACCGTCGGATTCAAGCCCACGGCAGTGGTCTTCTCCAACGACGGCAAGGCTGCCTTTGTGGTGACCAGCGACGGTATCTCCGAGCTACGTTTCGCAGAAGTGCAAGGACCCGAGATCGCGCCGCTCGTGCGCATTCAGAGTTCGCCTGCCTCGGCCTTGAACTCCGACGCCGGTGCCGCGGGCACATACCAACTCCCCGAGGCCGGCGTGCCTAGTCTCGACGGCGGGAGCGTCGGCGAGGTTGGAGCTGCAACTCCGGTGAATTCCGATGCGGCACGCGCTCCAGCCGGGAGCGCGCCACCCTCCGGCGGGACTGCTCCTCCGGTGGATGTCTCGGTCAGCCGGGATGGCCACTGGGCCATTGCACGGCGCGACGGCACGAATGAGATCTTGCTGGTGGACCTGGTGGGCAATACGAGCCAATCGCTGTACCTGTCCAGCCCGGTCACGGATCTGGACATGTCCGACACCACCGACACGCCTGGCGGAGATGTTCACGCCTTTGCCGT
>PMJE01000468.1:10392-11546 GCA_003157315.1 Myxococcales bacterium
CACGCCGCTTTCCTTCGATGTGCAAAAAGCGATTCGCGCAGTCGCCATCGCGCCCGACGAGCAGACTGCACTGGTGCTGCACACCAAGGCCGCAGGCAACCCAGCCGATCCCGGCCTCACCCCGCTAGAAATCATTGACCGTCAATACGGCTACAGTGCCGTGAGACTGCGGGATCAAATCGCAGTCATACAGACCACCGACGCCAATCCCGACCCCTTTATCATAACCCCGGATTCCAAGAGTGCATTCGTGCTTTTGCGCGATGACACGAAGAACATACGTTTGGCTGAGCAGATGTCCCTTCTCACCTTCCAGTACCGGGACTTTCAATTGGGCAGCCCACCCAACGCTATTGGGGCTTTGGCGGGAATCGACAAGGTCTTCGTCAATCAGGTGCACAGCGAAGGCCGCATCAGCTTCATCAACTGGGATTGGGACGATGGAACTGTGGAGTCGGTGACCGGCTTTGCGCTCAACGGAAGGATCCGACAATGAAACGCGCGTACCTCTTGTCCCTCCCGCTGGTTCTCGCTTGTCAGCAGACCAGCGACACCAGCGCGGCTGGTTCCAGCAGCTTTTTGCCCATGCAGGCTCTTGCCAACAGCGTGGCCTACGTGGACCGTAACTCCGGGTCGACTTTTCTGCTTGACCCGGCGGATCCCGCTCTCAAGCCGCGCATTCTGCCCACCGGGAAGGCGGTCATCGCGGTCGAGAGACAGAACGCTGGAACCCAGCTTCTCGTGCTCACCCATGGTGTCGAGGGAGACGTCAACCTCGAGGCCGAGCCAGCCAGATTGTTTCTAATCGATCCAGCGTCTAGTGATGCGCCGGCAAGCTACGACTTGCCGGGCCGCTACGACCAACTGGCCCAATCCGACAACGGTGCCTTTGCCATTCTCTACTATTCGTCCGCGTCCTCGGCTGCAAGCGGTTCTATGCTCTACAACCCCAATGACCTGGCGGTGGTGACGTTTGCCAGCAAGACGCTCAACAGTCGTCCCATCCGCAGCCTGGGCAGCGCACCGACTGGCGTGAATTACTCGCCGCCGGGCTGGACGCTTTTCGGCGTGCCGCGCAATCTCGCGGTAGTGTCGGCAACAAATTACGTAACCCTGCTCGACCTCGATCAACCCGATCGCACAGAAATCACCAT
>PMJE01000281.1 GCA_003157315.1 Myxococcales bacterium
CTCACCGA
Organism: Myxococcales bacterium; assembly: GCA_003157315.1. Next base: position 9 of record PMJE01000281.1, read on the forward strand.
CGAGAGCGACCTGCTCGAGACCGGGGTGGAGATCGTCGCCAACCCGCCGGGCAAGAAGATCCTGCAGAATATCGAGCTTCTCTCGGGCGGCGAGAAGGCACTCACCGCCGTCGCCTTGCTCTTCGCCATCTTCCTGGTCAAGCCATCGCCGTTCTGCGTCCTCGACGAGGTGGATGCGCCGCTGGACGAAGCCAACGTGGGCCGCTTCAACGAAGCCGTGCGCGAGATGACGGACCGTTCGCAGTTCATCATCGTCACACACAATCAACGCACGATGGAGATCGCCGACCGTCTGTGCGGCGTCACCATGGAAGAACCCGGCGTCTCAAAACTGGTCGCGGTCAACCTTCGGGCCATACGCAAGTCGGCGCCGCCGCTGCCCGGAGACATGGCCCCGCCTAAGCCTGAGGGCGTGGCACAATCAACTTCTTCCTAAACCAGGTTGACGGTAGGCCACCCCGTCACTACACTTCCGTGGTTTCTGCGGCGGAAAAACCGCGCAAACAGAGGGTCTGAGCGAAAGGAGCACAATGGCTACGCACATTACCGACGAATGCATCAACTGCGGCGCATGTGAGCCGGAATGTCCCAACGATGCGATCAGCGAGGGTGACAGCATTTACGTGATCGATCCCAAGTTGTGCAGTGAATGCGTCGGGTTCTTCGACCACGAGGCTTGCCAGGCAGTTTGTCCGGTGGAATGCTGCGTTCCCGATCCGAGCAACTCGGAGACCGAGGCAGTACTGTTGGCGCGCGCCAAGCAGCTCCACCCGGACAAGACCTTGGCTGACCTGGCCAGCTTGCCAGCTACCCTCTCTCGCTTCCGCAAGAGCTAGGATCCGCGCCCGCTCTGGTTGAGCAACTGCGGGTGGCTTTCCACCCGGTGGCCTTCTGCCAGCTTTCGGACGAGCTGTTCGAGTCGTTGCGCGCGCCAGCGTTGGTAGTAGCGCTGGCGTAGCTCGTCTCGAACCTCGGCGAAAGAGATGTTCTCGGCCGGTCTCTCCCCGGCATAAGTCGCGAGGAAGAAGCCATCGGCGTCCTCGATCAACGGCGTAGTGTCGCCGGGGGCCTTCAGCTTGACAACCTCTGCACCAACCTTGCGCGAGAAGGGCTGGTCTGGGCTCTGAAGCGTCCGCCGGAATGTGACATGGCGGTCTCTCCAGGCGGGATCGCTTGCGATGGCCTCGAAGTCCTCAGGGCCAGAAATCCGCCGCGCGGCCACAGCGGCCGCAAGTGCCTTGGCAGATTGCGCGCGTCCGGCCCGCGCCTCCGGCTTCATGTAAGGTCCCGTGTACACGATGAGAAACCCCGCATCGACCAGGCGAGCGTGCACAAAGGAAGTAATAGTGTTTTGGTAGATGGCTTGCAGTTCCCGGTCTGGGACGCTGTCACGCTGAATCTGCGGCCAGAGGTCGCGCTCGATCAGGCGCTCGGCCAGGGCACTCCTCACCTCAGGATCGAACCAATCGGGCCGGAAGGGGTTCTTGCGGTGGGCCTCTTCGGCCAGCAAGTGCAGAGAAATCAACTCCTCCACGGCCTCGCGCGGCGTGCCCTTGGAGCGAGCCAGCTCGGCCACCACTTCGTGCGCATAGATAGGAACCGCGCCGACTCGGGCGACCACTCCGCCAAGGTCGGGGGCAGTCTCCGGGGCCCACGGTGTATCGGATGGCGGACCACACTTCGCACACCCAACGCTGCTGAGAAGCAGGATCAGCGGCGACAGGAACTTCACGGCTTCATACTATCAGATGAGCGGCAGCGACTAGTTGGCCTTTTTCGGGTCGGGCTGCTAGCGTGGCCAACCGGATGCGCAATTCATTTGTCGTCGCCATCGATGGCCCTGCCGGGGCTGGCAAGTCCACCGTGGCCAAGGCTCTTGCACGGCGACTCGGGTATACCTTCCTGGACTCAGGCGCACTGTATCGTGCTGGTGCGTGGGCAGCGCGTCGCCAGGGCATCGCGTGGTCCGACGGCCACGCGCTCGGCCAGCTCATACACGATATCGAAATTCGATTCGACGGTCGCGACGACGCCAATCACATCACGGTCGACGGCGAGGATGTCACCGACGAGATTCGCCGGCCCGAGATCTCCGAGGGCGCTTCGCAGGTGTCAGCTTTCGCCGACGTGCGCGCCGGTTTGCTCGCTTTGCAGCGCCGCATCGGCGCCAGCAGCCGCGTGGTGGCGGAGGGCAGGGACATGGGCACGGTAGTTTTTCCCGACGCCCACGCCAAATTCTTCCTAACCGCGCCCATCGAGGAACGCGCACGGCGGCGAACGCTGGAGCTGGAAGCGAGCGCGCTGCCACAGGCCTTTGACGTTGTGCTAGCGGAAATGCGACTTCGCGACCAGCGCGACAGCACCCGGGCGGTCGCGCCCTTGCGGCGCGCCGAGGACGCTATTGCGATTGACACAGGCGGCTTGCGACCCGACGAGGTGGTGTCGCGCATGGCTACCGTTGTGCGCGAGCGGGGTGGCTGACGGCCGGCTGCGATCGGTCTCGGCGCTCTGGCCCATATCACAGCATTGGCATCGGCTCACGTTGACAGGCTCGTGTGGGAGCGGTAGTTTTCGCCGCCCTTCGCCACTCCGATGGTCGGAGTGTTCGATATTGACAACCAGCGCTGAGCTGGCCCCTGGGGCAAACGGACAGCTCGGACCAGACGACCCGCAAGGGTCGGTCAGCAGCAGCAAAAGGATTCTAATGGTTTTGACTCCCTCTTCTTCCGACGATCAACCCTCAACCTCGGAAGAGAGCTTTGCAGCGCTCTTCGAGGAATCCCTCAAGCGCGATGAAGTCAAGGAGGGCGACATTGTCAAGGGAAAGGTCATCAGCGTTGGCCCGGACAACATCATCGTTGATATCGGGTACAAGTCTGAAGGCACCATCCCGGCGCACGAATTCACGGGGCCTGACGGAACCCTCACGGTAAAGGTCGGGGACCAGATCGACGTCTTCCTCGACAGTCGTGAAGACGCCAATGGTCTCTGCATCATCTCTAAAGAGAAGGCGGACCGTCTCAAGGTCTGGGACGAGATCTCCGCCGCCTGCGAGCGCGACGAGTTGATAGAAGGGACTATCAGCACGCGGGTGAAGGGCGGTCTGTCGGTGACTATCCGTGGCGGTGTCAAGGCCTTCTTGCCCGGGTCGCAGGTCGACTTGCGGCCGGTGCGCAATCTGGATGCGCTCATCGGCAAGAACCATCGATTCAAGGTCATCAAGTTCAACAANNCTCGACAAGCTCAAGGAAGGACAGATCGTCGAGGGCATCGTCAAGAACCTCACCGAGTACGGTGCCTTCATCGACCTGGGCGGCATCGATGGGCTGCTTCACATCACCGACATGTCGTGGGGTCGTGTGACCCACCCGTCGGAACTCTTCCAGGTGGGCGACCACGTCCGTGTCAAGGTGCTGAAGTTCAACTCTGAGACAGAGCGGGTTTCACTTGGCCTCAAGCAGATGATAGAGGATCCCTGGACCCACGCGCAGGAGAAGTATCCTCCGGGAACCGTGGTGCGCGGCAAGGTGGTCTCGCTCAAGGACTACGGCGCCTTCATCGAAATCGAGCAGGGCATCGAGGGGCTCATCCACATCTCCGAGATGTCGTGGACCCGCAGAGTCAAGCATCCGTCGAAGATGCTGGCCATCGGCGACACGGTCGAGGCGGTAGTACTCGACATCGACCCACGGCAGAACCGCATCAGCCTGGGAATCAAGCAGCTCGAGCCCAACCCGTTCGCGTCACTGAAGGAGAAGTATCCGCCGGGAACTGTGGTCAAGGGTGTCGTGCGCAACATCGCCGACTTCGG
>PMJE01000087.1 GCA_003157315.1 Myxococcales bacterium
CCTACTGAAATAGGTTCTAAGCGAACTGGGCATGGCGACGCGTGCGCCACCTCTTCAAAATCCGCACCAAGCTTCGGCACGAAGCCGGAAACGGCGGACACGGCCAAGGAGCGACATGTACACCACCGCGCCGGTCTCCGTCCCGACCGCTCACCAAGAGCGGGCGGCGTGGGCTACATCACACCTCTGGCCTCGGATCGGGCAGCTCGCAAATCGCACTTGAACCGACGACGGGCAGGTACCTATATCTATTCTCGAACTGAGATGACCTCAGATCTTCCAAGGAGTCACGAATGAAAGTCATGCTCATAAGCTGGACGGCCATCCTGTTGGCAGCTGCTTCGGCAAATGCGAAGCAGCCGCCGATCATCGACAGAGCAATATTCTTCAGCGATCCGGAAATAGCGTACGCGACCCTCTCTCCGGATGGCAAATCCATGACGTTTCTCAAACTGCACAACGACGTCAGGAACATTTGGATAAAGGGAAGATCCGAACCTTTCGAGAAGGCTAGACCCTTGACCGCCGCCACACGGATCGTTGCAGCCCATTTCTGGTCGAAAGATTCCAAGTACGTCATCTTCCAGAAGGATACCGGTGGAGACGAGAACTACCATATCTATGCCGTGGATCCGGCGGCCGCCGGCGATCCCGTGCCTCCCGCCCGTGACCTGACTCCCATTGAAAAAATACAGGCGCGGATCATCGATATTCCCAAGAAGACGCCAACCGAAATCATCGTCGGAATCAACGACCGTGATCCGAAGGTGCATGACGTCTACCGGCTCAACTTGGCCACCGGCGAAAGAACCCTTGTCCGCAAGAACGGCGAAAACATCATCGAATGGCAGACCGACCTCGACGGTAGGCTGCGCCTGGGAACCAGGCAAACGAGCGACGGCGGAATGGAAGTCTTGAAGGTGGAAGGCAATTTGCTTCTACCGATCTACTCCGTAAACGCGGACGAATATGTGCGATCAATCCGGTTTACCCCCGATGGCAACAGCTTCTATCTGGTGTCCAACAAAGGCGACCCCGACAGGACGCAGCTCATGCTGTTCGATCTGACATCAGGCAAACTGAAAGTCCTCGAAGAGGATCCGAAGGGTGAAGCCGACTTCGGCGAGGCGGTCTTCTCGGATGTGACAAACGAGCTCATCGCAACGGTGTATACCGGCGATCGGAGGCGCATCTATTTCCCGCAGTCGCAATTCAAGAAAGACTTCGAGAAGATGAAGAGGCAACTGCCGGACGCGAGTATCTTTCTCGACTGCCGGACGGCCGATGAGCGGCTATGGCTCCTGTACGTAGAGGGCGATGTGGATAGGGGGGCGTACTACATGTTCGACAGGAAGACCGGGAAAGTGGAATTCGTTCGCCTCGCGCAACCCGGCTTTCCCGGGCGACACCTATTGCCCATGAAGGTGATCAGGTACAAGGCGCGCGACGGGATGTCCATTCCCGCGTACTTGGTTCTTCCCAAAGGGATTGCCGCGAAGAACTTGCCGGCCGTAATTATTCCTCACGGAGGCCCATGGGCTCGGGACGAATGGAGATACCAAGGCTGGGCACAGTTTCTGGCCAACCGCGGGTATGCGGTGCTTCTGCCGAACTTCCGCGGCTCCACCGGCTACGGCAAGAGATTCCTGAACGCTGGAAACAAACAATGGGGCACCGGCTCTATGCAGCATGACATTACCGACGGTGTGCACTATCTGATCGGTGAGGGAATCGCCGATCCGAAGAGAATTGGGATAGTCGGCGGATCATACGGCGGGTATGCGACGCTTGCGGGACTTGCGTTCACGCCCGACCTCTATGCCGCTGGATTTGATATCGTCGGCATGTCGAATATCATCACACTATTGAATTCCATTCCTCCGTATTGGGCGCCTGTGAAAGCGATGTTTGCAAAACGCGTTGGCGATATGGACAAGCCGGAAGAAAGGGAAATGCTCATCAAGCAGTCTCCTCTCAATTCGGCAAAGAACATCAAGGCGCCCTTGTTCGTGGCCCACGGAGCGAATGACCCGCGCGTCAAGAAGGCCGAGGCCGATCAGATCGTTGTCGCGCTCCGGGATCTCGGCAGGAAAGTCGAATACATCTGCGCGCCTGATGAAGGACACGGTTTCGCCGGCAGGGACAATAGGATCGCGCTGTTCGTCGCCATGGAGAAATTCTTTGCCAAGTATCTCGGCGGCCGCCTCCAGGAGGACGTGCCTGCAGGAATACAGAAGAAGCTCGATGCCATTACGGTGAATGTGAAGGACGTAGTCGTAAGACCGGCTGGAGAAGAAGGGGCAAGTGGCCCAAAGCCGCAGTCTCAGGGCACGGTTCCCGAAGCCGATACGTCAAGTTCCAAGAAGTAGGTGCCTTGGCACATGAGTGGTATTGGCATCTGGAACCGTCCCCGTCTCACGGTTCAGATTCGAAGGGCGGCTCGGCGAGAACCTGGCGCAACAGCGCTTCCACTTCGCCGAGCTGGCTCGCGTTGCCTTCCACCGTCAGCAAACGCAACCCTGGGTATAGGGACAGTTTGGGCATGTAGGCGGATGTGGTTTACGTAATCTCGGTTATCAGCCATTTGCAGATGCGATTCGGTGAAGGCAAAATGGCGCTTGAAACGACTATGCTCCCACCAGGAGTCGCAGTCGCTCAATCGTGTCCAGTGAGTCTAGGTACAGCCATCTATCCAGGTTAGGGCTTTTCGCTGAATCACGCCACCGCCTCGGTTGCCGCTGGAATTCGGAGTGGGGAAACGGCGTCGGGTGCGCCCGCGCAGGAATTCCAGGCAGCCGGTCAATTGTTTCCGTGTGGGAAGAAGGAATCATCGTAGCTGAACTGGGTCCAGTGATCGAAGGTGATGGCGCCGAAAAGGTTGACCGCCACCGCCCATACCAGCAGCGCCTTCCACAGCCAGGTGAGCCGGCGATTCCCCACCGAAAGCAGCATGATGAGGAAGACCATGTAGTCCAGGCTGAAGCGGTAGCCGAACTGAATGTAGCCTGAGTTCTGGTAAAGCAGCGAGGGCAGCGCTGTGAGCAGGATGGTGATCCACAGACCGCGCGCCAGCGGGCTGCGCTCGGCCGGCGCCACCGTGTAGACCAGGTTGGGCGAAGTCACCAGCAGTGACATGCCGTGTGCGCCAACTTTGACGTAGGGGTATTGCGCCAGCACACGCGGCAGCAGCACCAGCGCGCAGGCCAGGTTGCGCGACAGGAAGTGGATGTTGACCAGACCCCATTTCTGGATCCGGTCCTGCCACGCGATGTTCAGGTACTCGTGGCCAAACACCGCGGGGTTGCCGAAGCGCAAGAAGTTGTGAGTAAGGATCACCGCCAAGATCGCCCCAGCAGACAGGGAAAAGCGCAGGCACCTTCCGAGCAGGCCGGTGGGCACTCCTTGCTTGAACAATTCGCGCAGGCGCTTCCAGCCGCCGGTCATGCGCACGGCTTCAAAAAAGAAAAGCGGGAACATGAACCCGAGCTCCGGGCGCGTGGCAAAGCCCAGGCCGATGAACAATCCGGCCAGGCCTGGCCGCGACGCCTCGATTGCGGCCCAGGCATAGCCAATCACGCAGGTCACCGCAATGACATGGGCGGTGTACCAGACCTGACCCAGCACCGAGCTGTAGAAGTAGACCGAGCCCGCCCCCAGCATCACGGTCAGCCACAG
>PMJE01000587.1 GCA_003157315.1 Myxococcales bacterium
AGATGACGCCGGCCGAGGTGGCCCGGGTGGCATTGTTCTTGGCCGCGGATGCGCCGACGGCCATGACTGGGCAGTGTTTGGACGTCTTCGGCTGATCAGTCCGCGGCAGCGTCCGCCGCGGTAACGTCCGCGCCCGTATCCAGGCCCGCATCTGCGCCCGGGGACGAGATCACCACCATCGCTGGCGTGGAATAGGGTGAGAGGCACGCTCCGGTGTTGGCCCGTACCACGTAGTAGAAGGTTGCTGTCACGCCCTTGGGGATCACGGGAACGTCCGTGTAGCTCGTCGTCAGAACCTTACTGGACAGAATCGCGTAGCCGCTGCCCGAGGTCGTGCTGCGCGAGACGCTGTAGGAGGCGACGCTGCCGCTTGGCGGAGTCCAGGTCAGGGCCACCTGCCCTGCACTTCCCTGCGTGGCGACAAGTGCGGTGGGCGCCGCAGCCACACAGGACAGGGCACTTGCCGGCGGGGAGGAATCGGGCGATTGGCAGGAAGGCTGACCCGAGTAGGTTGACACGGCGAAATAGTAGGTCAGGCCGGCGGTGATTGGGGTAACCGTGAAGGGAGAGGTAGCGGGCGACCCGCGGATGGTGAAACCACCTGTGGAAATGGTGCTGCTCTTGACGTTGTAGCCCGTGATCCCGGTGCCCGCATCTCCGGTGATGGCGGTCCAGGACACGTCGGCTAGCAGGGTCCCCGGGATAACCGCGACACCGGTGGGTGCTGCAGCCGGCGGGCTGTACTTCACGTCGGCCGGGCACTGGTTGCTCTGGCCGTTGCAGTGCTCCGGCGGGTCGCAGANNTCGCAGACCGACACCGCGAGCCGACACACGGCGCCCTTTGACAGGAAAGTGTCGTCAGGGCAGGCCGCGGAAACTCCGGTGCAGGTTTCCTCGTGGTCGCAGTCGCCGGCCTTGGGACGGCAGACCTGTCCCTTGTCCACGAAAACATCGAAGGGACAACCCGTGCTCACGCCGTCACAGACTTCCACGACATCGCACAGCCCGGCGGCCACCCGGCAGACCGTTCCCGCACGCGCCGGCCTGCCATTGATGGAGCAGGTCCCGTTGAGGATGGGAGCATCGCCTTCGCTCGCGTCGTCCTCAGTACCTTCGCCAGCATCGTCAGCAACCTCGGGCACCGACAAGGCATCGGTCGCGGCCTCGGAACTGGCGGGCGCGTCCATGCTGGCGTCGCCGCTGTCCAGGCCAGGCTGCGGCCCATCGCCTGCGCCATCTCCGACCGCGTCGATCCCATCCAGCGCGCCATTCACGCCCAGGTCGGTCGAGATCGATTCCGGGGCTGCATCCCGCCCGCCGGAGATTGCATCCTGCGCAGTGGGAGAATCGAGTGGCTGGCCGTCGCTGCCGCCATCGGCGCTTGCCGGGCAAGTACCGGTCGCGGTGCAGTCGCCGACAGGCCCTGCGCTCTCCAGCTTGTCACACGAGAGCAAGAAACCGAGCGAACACAACGACGTGATGGCAACCAATTTGCGCATGGAAGACGTCGATCCCCTTCTAGAGACTTGGCGCAGGCGAAACAAGTCCCTATTGTGCCACACGAAGCAGACTCTGTGGCAAGGGTTTCACGGCACCGCAAGGGGAGAGGCCAGTCGTGCAGGAAGCACCGGCTATGCAAGCCCGGGCACTCAGCCGGTGTCAAACAGGTCAGTGCTAGCGGCACGCTGCGGTGGTGAGAGTCGCGACGCAGCCCTGGGCCTGCCCGTCAGCGCCCGCAGCGTTGCCACAGTTCGTCCAGCACATGTCGCTCGTCGAACAGGGCCACAAAGGCTGGAGACAATTGATCATGGCTATGCATTTCTGTTCCAGCGAGTTCCCGCCGCTGTCCTTGCAGGAGCTGCAGCCCGCGATGCTCGCATCCGTGCCCAGAGAGTAGCCGTTGGTCTTGAAGCGCTGGACGCAATTGCCTGCGTCCACGCCAGTATCATGGGGTGGCGGGGGAATGTCGGGTGTCAGGTCAACCGGGAGATCCCGTGCGATGTCAGGAGGAGCGTCGGGTCCCGGTTCAGGTCCGGATTCTGGCCCGCCGGTTTCGGTCCCGACGTTTGGGGCATCGACTGTCCCATCTTGCTGCACGTCGGGCTCGGGCGGCCTAAGGTCGAAAGAAATTCCTGTCTCTGCGCCGATATGCGGGGCGTCCGTGCCAGTACCGCCCGTGCTGCTAGCGTCGCTTGATCCCGTCGAGCCTCCGCCGCCGGTTCCGCCAACGCCGCCGTCAGTTGCCCCGCCGGCACCTGCAGTTCCGCCGCCGGTGCCCCCGATTCCCCCGCCGGTTCCGCCGCCGGTGCCCGCGGTCCCTCCGCCGGCGCCTGCAGTTCCGCCGNNTTCCGCCGCCCGCGCCTGCAGTTCTGCCGCCGGTGCCCACGGTGGTACCGCCGCTGCCCGCAGTGGTACCGCCGCTACCCACGGTGGTCCCGCCGCTGCCCATGGTTCCGCCGTGGCCACCGCTACCTCCAGTCCCGGTCTTGCCACCACTGCCGCCGGCCACCACAGCTGGCTGGCTGGTGTCCACGCAGGCGGCGACGAGTGACAAGCAAGCAAAACACGAGACGACGATGAGTCTGGACATGGATGCAGGAACTCCGGCGAGCGAAAAGGTTAGCTCTGCAGGGGACGAAGCGCAATTCTTGAACGTCTTGGACAGCGATGCACGGGATCTTCCGGATCCTCGCGCTCAAGGATTCCCGGAGAGTAGTGACGTAGGTCACAGTGTGGGATGGTGCCCCGCCTGGCCCAGGGGGCTATACTAAACGCTATCTCATGAGACTCGCGTGGAAGGCAACCATCTTGGCCGGGGGCCTGTTTCTTGCGGCCGTGCCTGGCGTGGCCGCGGCGGCTAGCGCCTGCCAGGTTGACTCGGACTGCGTCCTGGTCCCGGACGACTGCTGTGGCTGCACAGGCGGTGGCAAGCAGCGGGCTCTGCCCAGGAAAGACAAGGCCGGCTTCGAGCGGGCTCGGCAGGCGCGCTGTGCGGACACTCTGTGCCCAGCGGTGATGTCGCAGGATCCTTCTTGTGCCGCCACCTCGGCTGTTTGCAAGGAGGGCAAATGTACCCTAGGTTCATGAAACTCTTGGCAGTTGCGTGCACAGGGGGCAGTGCCCTGTTGCTTGCATGTGCTGTGCACGACGACACGAGCTCCTCAAATCCGCCGCCGCCAACCGATACAGTTCCACCCGTGCGGACCGTTGTATTCGACTCCGGCGTGGTGACCCTGTTGGATGACGCTGGTGGAGGACCTTCGGGCATCGGAAGTGGAGGCGAGTTCACGCCTGACGCCGCAGAGGAGCCCGATGTGGCGCCCGAGATCACGTTACCTGATTCGGGTGGTCCTGGATCGTCCTGTGATCTATTTGCAGCGACCAACCCCTGTGATTCGGGAAACGGATGCTACCCCAATGCGGACGGGACTGGGACCTGCGAGCCGCAGTTGACCTGGGGCCAAACTGCGCCAGGGGGGTATTGCGGCACAGGCGGGGGCGCGTGTGGCCCGCAGTTGACTTGCTCGGACGCCTCCACGCTTTGCACAAACCTGTGCCATCTGGGGGGCCAGGCCGGAGAATGCATCGGCACCGTCTGCACGTCGTTCAAGGGATCAACCACCTTGGGCTACTGCAGGTGACCGAAAAGCCTGGTTCAGCGTACGTTCGCGTCCAGCGCGCGCACCAGGGTGATGGCATCGACCAAGGCCACACCAAGCGATAGTCCGTGCTCGAGCAGGGGTTCGGACTCGATTGACTTGCGCGGAACATATCCGGCTTTGTCCAGGCGCGGGTAGAGCGACAGCACGGTTGCCGTGACGGTGCCAATGGGAAACAGATCCAGGCCCATGGCTGCTCCTTGACAGGCGCCTGCCACGGAGAGGGCACGCCAAGGCTGCGTCCCGATCTTCCAAGTCGCATCGAGATCGAGAAACGGGAAGCTGGTATCACGCTTCCAACAGGTTGCGCTGCTGCACTCTCCGACGGGCTTGGCCAGGCTGAGCTTGCGCCAGCCAGGCAGGGCCTGCCAGGTCTGGGGTTGCGCGACCAGGACCGCAGCAACGCCAGCGGCAAGTCGTGACGAGGCAAGAACTTGGACAAGCGCCAGGCGGCCGTTTTCCCGGCTGCGAACTGCGGCCAGCAGCGCGGGCACCTGGAATCCTGCGCTCGCCAGGCGGCTGAGGCGTCCACCATCAAGCTCTGATAGCTTCGGGGGCGACGGTGCGGTGGCCGGGCGCCGTCGTCCGTCCTGCGCGTCACCCACGCGTTCGGCCTGTAAGCGCAACGCACGCAACATGACGTAGAAAGATGCGGCGGCCAGACCCGGCTCGGCCAGGGGATTGCGCTTGACCATCCTTCTCGTGATCCAGTTCACGTCGCGCAGGTTCGCCGAGGCGTCAATCAACAGCAGAGTCGTACCGGCAGGCTCGGGCGTGGCGGAAAGCCGGACCAGACCTGGCGAAAAATCGCCCTCCATCACGATGAGGTTGGCGCCCGTGGGTGTGGGCTGCAGCCAGAGCTTGCCTTCGAGATTCCATAGGGGAACCTCCAACTCCCAGACCACCATGCCTTCGGCCGTCCGGCCGGTGGTTGCGTGGCGACTATCCGCCGCTTCGAATTCGAGTCGGCGCAGGGCAGGCAGGGCCGATCGGTAGGCCGCCAAGTCCACCAGCATGGCCCGCACGTGGCCGACCGAAGCAGCCACCCGCGTGGCCAAGCGCAGCCGCGACGGCCGGCGGCCGGGATCGGCCAGCACCACGAGATCGGCGCCTTCAAGAGTGTCGAGCGCGGCGGTCAGCTCGTCGGGCGTTGCAAGAAACGGTAGCGGCTCAGCAGCCGCACCACGGCCTGGCGTGAGCACGCAGAACAGTGCCGCGAGAAAGAAGGCTGCCCTTGTGGCCGCTAGAACCAAGCCCCTGCGACCTTCGAGTGGCGAGGTTCGCCTGTCAATCAGCGGCTTCCCCTTTGACCTTTCTTGAATGACGATGCGTCGACTTTCGCTATGCTCGGCGCAGCACGGATCGCGATGTCTCTTAGCATCCGGCCGACAAGCCGGGCAGCTGGCAAGGAGGGCCGAGAACCGGAACGGAATGTACTGATGTACTTGAGGCCCGGAAGCGCAGGCCCGACGCTGCCAGCGGCCCGGATCGTCGGCCGTCGGCTAATCGAAGAGCTGATGCAACGTCGTC